>JBDSFA010000237.1:0-7265 GCA_039919785.1 Dokdonella sp.
AATGGCCGCTGTTTGATCTTCGCGATCGAGGACGAACGCAAAACCCGAAAGCTTAGGCACTCGCCGCATCCACTGCAATCTACCTTGGCGGCACGCGCGTCCGCGTCGAAGTGCCGGAAGTCACCGCGACGCACCAGACCCATGCACTATGCGGCAACGGCGCCCTTGCGCGCCGGCGACTGCAATTCCTCGCGCGTGCGCGGCAGCGCTGCCGCGATACCTGCTGCGAGCATTGCATCGACACGTGTCAGCGGACTGCTCGTGTTGACCCCCTTGCCTGCGTCGCTGGATGCAAGCTGCAGGCTGAGCCAGCGCAAGAGGTCCGATTGTTCGTCCGCGGACAGCGCGGACAATGTCCGCCTGGCTGCGCTGCGCAACTGCGCCATTGCAAATTCCCCGCGTTCGCCTCCCTCCAGCAGCGCTGCAAACGTTCGTTGCGCCATGCGCAGCGGCAATCCTGCTGCGCTGCTCTCCTTCCAAGCCTGTGCCGCACCCGAAACGATCATGGAACCACCGCGGTGCACGCCACTTCGCGGTGTGAGGGAATGTGATGTCTGAAGAGAGAAGATGGTTGCATGATGTCGTTCCTAGCAAGACATGAGCCAGCGTGGAAGCGGACCGCGCTTCATCGTTTCGCCAGGACCGGCCAGACTGATTGCCGGACTCGGCAATGAATGCTCCCGACCGCGTCGCCCGGGATGCGGGGGAGGCAGAGACTCCCCGAGGCGACGTGACGAGAGGCTTTCAACGCGTGGAAATCCGGCTCAGACGCGGCGGTTCAGGGCCGGACGCCATGAGCAAGACAGCCTTCCGATGTCAAAAAATTCGTCGGAGGCTGTCCAAGGCGCCACAGAACGGCATAATTGCTGTTCATCCTGGTCGAACGGGCGAAACGTTCGACATTATTCATGTACCGTGCGGTATAGTATAAAAACTAAACCCGGTAGTCCAGCTACTATTCGTGAAATGACGTTAGCCATCGTAAAGACATGCGGCCCAGGTCGCCCGAAGGATCTCGAAAAGCGCGCGGCCATTCTCGATGCCGCCAAGCGCCTGTTTCCGCATTCGGGCTTCGAAGGGACGAGCATGGACGCAATCGCAGCCGATGCGGGAGTGTCGAAACTCACGGTCTACAGTCATTTCACCGATAAGGAAACGCTGTTTTTCGCAGCGATCCAGGCGGCTTGCGAAGAGCAGATGCCGGCAACCCTGTTCGATTTCGATCCGAAGGGGCCAGTCAGGCATCAGCTTGAAGCCATCGCGCGCGCGTTTCTGTCGATGGTCATGGCACCGGAATCGATTGCGCTGCATCGTTTGCTAACCTCGGGCGCTACCTCACCCAAGCTGGTACAGCTGTTCTGGGATGCAGGTCCCAAGCGCGTGCAGGCGGGGCTGCAGCAATTCCTGCGTAGCGAGGTGGACGCGGGTCTGCTCGAGATCGTCGACGTTCCGCGCGCAGCTTCGCAGTTCTTCGCACTGCTCAAGGGTGAAGTGCATGCGCGACTGCTGTGTGGTTGCCAGGAGCCCGTCTCCCATCGCGACGTCGACGCGCATGTATGCGCGACGGTGGAATTCTTCTTGCGCGCATATGCTGGCGGGCGCAACGGCGTCCAGTCTGGCGCGCAGTGATGTGCGTGGGGTGTTCGCGCCCTCTCAGCCGACAAAGTCGTCCGCGTGCACGAGCCATTCGCGCAGCATGTTTTCACTGTCCGCGCTGATATCGATGAAGCGGAAGCCTGCCCAGATCTGATCGCGCATGCTGGCGGCCTCGGTCCACGATTCGTGCACACCCACTTCGATCGGGTGCAGGCGGCCATGCGAATCGGGTAGGTGAAAAAGGAACTGGTAAAGGCCATCCTCGACGATCGGGCCGTGCGCAACCAGCATCATGCCATCCATCGACACGTTGCCCAGGCGACCCACGACTTCGCCGGTCATCGCATCGGTCACCTGCAAGGCGACGTCAGGACGCTTGCGTGGCAGGCGGCGCTTTTCGATCATGCGCGGGTCTCCAGATTGTTCACGCCTGCACCTTGCCGGTGGCGCCGGCTGTCGACGGACGCAGCTTGACCATGATCGCCTTCCAGGCGCGGTCGATCAGCGACGTCTGTTCTTCGACAACTGCGTGAACCTGGCCGCGCACGATGTCGCGAGCCAACTGTTCCAGCGTCTTGTCTTCGGTGCGCGTGCCGCGCAGGTTCACGAACAGGCAGTGACCGGTCATCGTCGAAAACCACGCGAGCTTCCGGCGCGCGGTCAAGCCCTGTTGATTGACGACAAATTCGAACCAGGTGCCGAATGGCGTCTTCAGCAGTTGCGCCATGGCAGCAGACTCGGCCGCGTTCAGTGCCGGCGTGGAATGCGCGTCGGGCGCTTCGGGTCGTGCCGTTTCGCTACCGAGACGAGTGGTTCCCTTCAGCGCGCGATCAATGCGGTCCAGATTTTCCGGGCTGGGGTCGGCGGTCGTCCCGGCGGCTGGAAATAGCGTTTCGCGCACGCGATTGACATCATCGGCATGCAAGCCGACTTGACGTAGTCCCGCATCCAGTTCATTGGTCAGCGATTCGTCGAGTGCCGGTGCGCCACCGCGCTGCACGAGCTTCTCGGCGATCAAGAGGCGCCGCTGGTACTCACTGCCGCCCTCGCCCTGACGCAGCACGCTCAGCGCAAGCGCGTCGGTCCAGGCCTGTTCGAGCAGTGAGCGCACCATCGGCGTCGGTGCACTTTTCTGGATAATCCGCACGATCGCACTGCGCGCGGTTTCACGTGCGATATCCAGCTTGTCGCGCCCTTTCGCGGCATCGATGTGACGACGCTCGACGACCTCGGCGCGACGTGCCAGCTGCTGCATGTGCTGGCTCAGGTCGCCGAGCAGGTTCTCGAACACGGCCACATCGCCGTTGAAATCCGCACCGACGTGGTCGACCACAAGCTGCATCTTGCGGGTCAGGTCGGGATCCGCGTCGGTGTCGTCGATCCAGCGTGCACCGGTTTCGGCGATCGTGTTCAGCAGTTCGCGCGCGGGATGGCTGCGCCGCGTGAAGAAGGTCTTGTCTCCGAGTGCGACACGCAAAACCGGAACATGCAGTCGCGACAGCAGGGTGCTCGCGCCGCTGCCGTCGGGCACATTGCGCGTGATGTAGTCAAACAGCATGCCGACCAGGTCGATGGTGTCGCCGTCTTCCTCGGCCAGTTCGAGCGGCCGCCCCTGCGGACTTGCGCGCCGCAGCTTCACCATCAAGGTGTTCTTGAAGTGCTCGCTGTCGTACGCATTCTTGCCCATCCCCGCGGCTGGCTTTGCTGCGCGCTGCAGGTTGCCGAGTACAGATTGAAGGTCATCGCGGCTGGCAAGGCTCGCATCCGGGTTGCCGATTTCATGGTCGCCATCGGCGCGGCGGCGTTCCCCAAGCAGGTCGCGCAGCGTCTTGAACAATTCCGAGTCGTCGTTTCCGGACGGTGCTCCGAATGTCGCAGGCCGCGCGCTGTTCTGCGCAGCGGCTTGGGCTGGGGCTGCGACGGCCGCGGCCGCGGCAGCGCGCGTTTGGCTGGCAGGAGGCATTGATGTGTCCGTGTCTCCTCCCGCCTGCGCGGAACCATAACGCTGCACTACCTGACCCTGCAGATTCGGAAGGATGCGCTGCGTTGCCAGATAGGCGTTGATTCGTTCGTAAAACGCAGCGATTGGCAGCATGGCCACCCGATCGAACTCGCGGAATGCAAGAACCCGATGGCTCGCGTCGATATCGAGTGCGAGCATCGCGTAGCGGCATGCGGCGGCGATCTGCGCCGGGCCAAGCGGCAGCATGTCGTTCGTGTATGCAGGGGTGCCAGCGAGCACGCCGAGCCGATGCGACAGCGCGTAAAGCGCCTGGCTGTTGCGGATCTCGGACTTGCTCGCGATTTCCTGCAGCGCGAGATCCTCATCGAGAACGGCAGAGTCGACCAGTTCAAGTGAGGCTCGACCACGGTGAGTGGCAAACTCCATGGACGGATCCCGTGCCTGGACGGCCGCCCGCGGCGCTCGGATCTGCGCCAGCTTCGATTCTGTGTGCTGCAAAAAACGAGGTGCGACATCGGCGCGCGCGAGCTTGATCACGCGAAGGCCCTCGAACCGGTACTGCTGCTCTTCGTTGTTGTTGGCGCGTTCGGCCAGCTTGAACAGGGTGTTCTCCAGTTCATCGAGCGTGCGCACGACTGCAGATTCGAAATACGCGTAGCTCTGCTCGATCAGGCCATCGAGCACCGCGCGCACGCGCGGCGGAAGATCGGATCTCTGTCCCAGCAATACGAACGCTTCGTCGTCTTCCCGTTTGATGCCGATCTCTCCGTGGCTGGTACGCATATTCCGAGGCCGGGTGGCATGCATTCGCGTCCCGCGCGGCTGCGCGCGAGGACGTTTCGTTCGCCCGCATCACGCCGTGATTGGCCGTGGGCCGCTTCGCATTACTGGCGGGCGCGCTTCCCGACGTCTCCCGCCACGTGCGCGATTCTTGCACGTCGATCCGCAAGCGAACAGGGGGGCTACTCGCGGTCGGTACGCGTTTCCACACCGATCAGTTCGTCGTCATCGCCGACCCGCAGGCTGACCTCGATCGGTCGGCAACAGATCGCGCAGTCCTCCACGTAACGCTGCGAACCGGCGGACAAGTCGGCCTGCGTTTCGAAAGCTTCGCCGCAGTAAGGGCAATGCAGGGTGATCGGTTCGAGCATGGTGCTTGCAGTGAATGAAAGTCAGGCGCGAACAATAGCGCAGCAACCCGCCGGCGACACTGACTGTCGCGGGTCGCGGGTTCGCCAAGTACCCCGCGCAGGTGCGCTGACGCAATTGCCCCGTCGCGCTGCTACTTCGAGTCCGGCAGGAAAAAGCCGACCACATCATTGAGGTAACGACGACCCAGCTCGGTGGGTACAAGGCGCGCCGGATCCGTTTCCAGCCAGCCGCGCGCGCGCGCCTCGTTCAGCTTGTCATCGATCGCCCCGGCCGCCAGTCCACTACGTTGCGTAAACAATGACATCTCGACGCCATCGTTCATGCGCAACGCGTTCATCATGAACTCGAACGGTAAATCCTCGTTTGCGATTGCAGCAGAACTCCCGAACGCCTCTCGGCGTGCGGCGCGATCGAGGTAGCTGCGCGGCAGTTTCAGCTTCGTCGTGCGAATGATCGATCCAGTCTCCGCATGGCTGAGCTTGCCGTGTGCACCGGCACCAATGCCCAGATAGTCGCCAAAGGTCCAGTAGTTGAGGTTGTGCGCGCTGCGCTGGTTGTCGTGCGCGTAGGCGGACACCTCGTACTGCGCGTAGCCTGCTTCGGCGAGGCGCTGCTGACATGCCTCCTGCATGTCCCACGCGCTGTCTTCGTCCGGCAGCGGCGGTGGCTGCGCAGCAAACAGCGTGTTGGGTTCCAGAGTCAACTGGTAGTGCGAGACATGCGCCGGTTCGAGCGCAATGGCACGCGCGACATCACCAAGCGCACCGGCCAGGTTCTGCTCCGGCAATGCATACATGAGGTCGAGGTTGAGGTTGGCGTAGCCGGCGTCCTGCGCTTCCTTGATGGCGCGCTCGGCATCGGCGGCGGAGTGGATGCGCCCGAGCCGGACGAGCTTGGCGTCGTCGAAACTCTGCACGCCGAAGCTGAGGCGCGAAACGCCCGCACGCAGATAACCATCGAAACGTCCGTGCTCGACGGTGCCTGGATTGGTTTCCAGCGTGATCTCGATGCCGCGCGGAAGAGCCAGACGCGCACCGACGCCATCCAGAATGCGCGCGATCGCATCTGGTGCGAACAGGCTGGGCGTGCCACCGCCGAAGAAAATGCTGTGCAGGGGGCGGCCCGCGAGGGCGTCACCGAATTCATGCAGGTCGCGATCAAGGTCCGCGAGCAGTGCTTCGACGTACGCCTCGACCGGCAACGCGCCGTTTTGCGCATGCGAATTGAAGTCGCAGTAAGGGCACTTTTTTACGCACCACGGAATGTGGATGTAGAGCGATAGCGGTGGGGAGGTCATTGACATGCCGCGATTGTAGGCGGTGTGCGACTTGTGCTGGCGCGTTGCGAGCGTCAGAGGACTTGCCGCTCCATCATTTCGCGCAATGTCGCCAACGCCTGCCCACGATGGCTGACGCGATTTTTCGTGCTGGCGTCCAGTTCGGCCGCGCCGCGCCGCAGGTCAGGGTCGAAGAACACAGGGTCGTAACCAAAGCCTCGATCCCCGAGTGGCGCCGGCAGGATACGGCCATGCCAGCGACCTTCCGCGATCAGCGGCGCGGGGTCGTCGGCTGAGTCCAGCAGCACGATCGTGCAGTGGAAATGGGCGTTTCGCTGGGTTTCGCCGAAACCTTGGAGCGCCGCCAGCAGCTTGGTGATGTTTGCGCCCGCATTGCCATGGCCGCCCGCGTAGCGTGCGGAATGGAGTCCGGGTGCGCCGCCGAGCACGTCGACGCAGATGCCCGAATCATCGCCGAGCGCGGGCAGGCCGGATGCCCGCGCTGCGTGCCGCGCCTTGAGGAGTGCGTTCTCGACGAAGGTGGCACCGGTTTCTTCCGCGTCTTCGATGCCCAGATCCGATTGCGTAATGAGTTCGACATCGAGGTCGACAAGGATCGCGCGCATTTCGGCGAGCTTGCCGATGTTGCTGCTGGCCAGGACGATGCGCCGCATGCGGATGCTCACGCCATGTCGAGCGCTTCGCGCTGCTTTGCGCAAAGTTCGGTTACGCCCTTGCTGGCCAGTACCAGCAAGGCGTCGAGTTCCTCGCGCCGGAACGCATGGCCTTCGGCGGTGCCTTGCAGTTCGATGAAGCCGCCACCGTCGTTCATGACAACGTTCATATCGGTGTCGCAGTCCGAGTCCTCGGCATAATCGAGGTCGAGTACGGGCATGCCCTTGTAGATGCCGACAGAAACCGCGCCGACCGCGCCGAAGATCGGATCGCGTTTGATCAGCTTGCGCGCTGTCAGCCAGCGGATCGCATCGACGAGCGCGACATAGGCGCCGGTGATCGCGGCGGTACGCGTACCGCCGTCGGCCTGCAATACGTCGCAGTCGAGCGTGATCGTGCGTTCGCCCAGTGCCTGCCGATCGATACAGGCGCGCAAGCTGCGGCCGATCAAGCGCTGGATCTCCATCGTGCGACCACCCTGGCCGCCACGCGCGGCCTCGCGCTGCGTGCGCGTGCCGGTAGCGCGCGGCAGCATGCCGTATTCGGCCGTTACCCAGCCTTCATTCTTGCCGCGCAGGAACGGTGGCACTTTTTCCTCGATGC
>JBDSFA010000458.1:0-3883 GCA_039919785.1 Dokdonella sp.
CGTTGGCGATCACGTTCTGCAGCATGCCGTGCGCGGCGAAGGGATGCTCCCACGAGAATGCCTTGTCGATGCGACGCGGATCGCCTTGCGCATCGACGACGAGATCTTCCGGCGCATGCACGTAGCCGAGCGGGCCCGCATCGAGTGTGCCATTCGGCCGGCGTGTCTTGCCCGGCCGGTTCGGCGGCGGCGCGGATTTCGGATACGGCGGCTGATAGCGGAAGCTACCCGGTGTATCGATCGCGCCAAGCAACATCTGCAGCAAATGCAGCGTCCTGCACGTGTGGAAACCATTCGCGTGCGCTGCGATGCCTCGCATCGCATGCATCGCGATCGGCCGGCCGATCATCTCGGCGTGCTCGCGGCCCCAGGCATCGGTCCAGTGTTGCTTCAGTGTGATCGCTTGATCAAACGCGGTTTCCGCCAGCTCCCGCGCGAGTCGGCGGATCGTGTCGACGGAAACTCCGCAGGCCTGTGCGACCGATTCGGGCGCGTACTCGTCTGAAAGATAGCGTTCTGCGAATAGTTGGAATGCGGGTATCGCGGAGCGGCCATCGGGCAAGGTGTATTCGCCGACGACCAGCGGCGCGATATCGATCGCGTCCGCACGCCCGATACGCGATGCTTTCAGGCTCTCCCCTTCAAGGAGAGGGTTTGGGTGGGGATGGTGTTCACGCGACGCACCCACAGCGCACAGCGCATGGCCATCCGCATCGCGCGCAATCATTCCGTCGTCCGCAGCGCCCGGCGCGCGAATAACCAGATGATGCGCATTCGTGTAGCGCACGAGATAGTCGAGATCAATCCGATCCGTGCGCAGCAATTCATGGATGAACGCACCAGCGAGCAAACCATCGGTGCCCGGGGTGATCGGCACCCACTCGTCCGCGATCGCGCCATAGCCACTGCGCACGGGATTGATCGCGACGATCTTTGCTCCGCGTGCCTTCAACTTCCCCAGACCCAGTTTGATCGGATTGGAGTCGTGATCTTCGGCGACGCCCCACAGCATCAGGTATTTGGTCAGGTCCCAGTCCGGCTCGCCGAATTCCCAGAACGACCCACCCAGCGTGTACATGCCGGCAGCGGCCATATTGACCGAGCAGAAGCCGCCATGCGCAGCGTAGTTGATCGTGCCGTACGCCTGCGCCCACCAGCTGGTCAGCGCCTGCGACTGGTCGCGACCGGTGAAGAACGCGAGTTGGTCGGGATCGCGTGCGCGGATGTCGCCGAGCCACTGCGTCGCGAGCGCGAGTGCCTCGTCCCACTCGATTTCACGAAACTCGCCCGCGCCGCGCTCGCCGACGCGCAGCAGCGGCTTGGAAAGTCGTGCGGGCGAATAGTGCTGCATGATGCCGGCCGAACCCTTGGCGCAGATCACGCCACGATTGACCGGATGTTTCGGGTTGCCGTCGATGTAACGGACGCGACCGTCCTTGAGATGGACGCGGATGCCGCAACGGCACGCGCACATGTAGCAGGTCGTGGTCTTGACCTCGTCGCCGGTCGGCTTGTTGAGTTCGAGTCTGGCGTGGTGCACGACTGGGGCCATCGATCGCAGGTCCGCCATGGTAACGGAAGCAATTGGCTGCGAGCTTGTCCAGCCATGAATTCGACGCATTTTCATATCACTCGCAGCGCTTGGCGTCGCAAAGCGCAAGCCTGCGTACAATCGTGGTCCCGACAGTCAGGGGTGCAGCGTGCGGCTTTGCGACGACCTCACATCCACGCGCGACCTCTCAAGCGTGAACACGCCCAGCCACGCCATTCTGCCGCGTGCGTTCTACCGGCGCGATTCGCGCGAGGTTGCACCCGATCTGCTCAATAAGATCCTGATTGGGCCGGACGGATGCCGCGGCCGCATCATCGAAACGGAGGCCTATTGCGGCGCCGTCGACGAGGCCGCGCATACGTTTCGCGGCAAGACGGCGCGCAACGCGACAATGTTCGGGCCGCCGGGCCGTCTGTACGTGTATTTCACCTACGGCATGCACTGGTGCGCGAATACCGCCTGCGGCGATGAAGGCGTCGGTATCGGTGTCCTGCTGCGGGCTGTGCAGCCCTTGAGCGGGCTTGAGCAGATGCGCTTGCGCCGTCCGCGCGCGAAGAACGAGCGCGAACTGTGCAGCGGGCCGGCACGCTTGTGCCAGGCGTTCGACATCAGCGGCGCCGACGATGGCACCGACCTGGTGACTGGGCGATACCGCATCACTAGCGACGGCATGCCGCCGCCGACTGATCCCGTCGTCACGCCGCGCGTGGGAATTTCGCGCGCGATCGACGCGCCGTGGCGCTGGTACGTCGCCGACAATCGGTATGTGTCGAAGCGTTAGTGATCGCAGCCGTCGACCAGGGACCAAGTCTGATCGCTGTTCGCTGTTCGCTGTTCGCTGTTCGCTGTTCGCTGTTCGCTGTTCGCTGTTTGCCGTTCGTCGTTTGCCGTTCGCCCTGAGCGTAGCGCAGCGAAGTCGAAGGGTGATCACGATGGCTGGGAGTGGGTCTGAGCCACGGTTGGTTGAGCTGCTGGCAGCGCTGCAGCGCACCTGAAATGTCTGCTTCCGGGCGAAACCGTGTTTTGCAATACATACATGCAGGAACGCAACCATGCCGCTTGAATCCATCGCCACGCAATCGACGCTGCAGAAAGTCGGCATGCGCACTTCGCGCATGGTGACGGTACTGATCAGCAACGCGATTCCCATCGTCGGCGTGCTGCGCTATGGCTGGTCGGCCAGCAATGTCCTCGTTTTGTACTGGCTGGAGAGCCTGCTGATCGCGATCTTTACCTGCTTGCGCATCGCCGCGCATTGCTTGTTGACACGTCGGAAGGGGCACTGGCGCGAGGGCCAGCTGACGCCGTCGCCGGGTAACCTCGGCAAACACGCCGTGATGCTGCGCGACTACGCGGGGGTTGCCTTCGCGTTCACGTTCGCGCACGGAATTTTCGTGGTCGGGCTCACCTACATCTTGGCGATGAATCATCCCGATTCGCCGGCATGGGGCTTCGACTTCGTCGCGTTTAGGCACGGCGCACTGCTGCTGGTTGGCGTCCTCGCTGTGGAGCTCTGCCTCGACCTGACGGGAATGCGCATGCGTCCCTTTGCGTGGATGCGCGCCTATGTGCAACAGCGCATGGGGCGTGTGCTGGTGTTGCACCTGGCCATCATCTTCGGCATGGTCGGCGCGGCGGCAACTGATTCGCCGTACGCCATTCTGTATGTGCTGATTGGCCTCAAGACCCTGTCGGATCTGGCGATGTCCAACGCAGGCGATGCGCCTGCGCCAACCGCTGACCATCCGCCGCCGTGGTTGATCAAGGTCAGCGCACGGGTCGGCAAGGGAAAGATCAGCGGCGCCGATCTGCAGCAGCAGTGGCAGGACAGTCGCGAAGCGGCGCGCAAGCACGCGATCGAGGACGAGCAAGTCATGCCGCCCAAGAACGGGCCGCGCTGACCGCTGTGGACCCTCAGCCGGCGCGGCGTTTGCCGCGGTGTGCTCAGTTCGGCGCGTCGATCTTGATCGAGGGATCGTCGAAGTTCGAATAGCGCACGCGGGTGGTCGCGCTGTGTCCCATGAAGCTGCCTGTTGATTCGATCTGGATCGGCAAGCCGGATTTCAGCGAGATCCAGGTTTTTGCATCCGACTTTGCCGGCTTGGTCGTCGTGTACGCGTACACCTTGGCGGGTTCGCCGTCGACCGCTTCGTCGGGCAACGCCTGCACGCTCATGCCGCCTTCGACTTCGTGCAGGAAATCCTCGTTGCGGAACTGCGCGGTCATCTTGCCAACGCCAGGCACCGGCAGGCGCGTCAGCTTGCCGTTCATGTCCATATAGATCGCATCGCCAATGATGGTTTGCTCGGGTCCACGCGCTGACTTGAGGCG
>JBDSFA010000139.1:0-2820 GCA_039919785.1 Dokdonella sp.
AGCGTTTCAGTGGGCCGTTAGCTCAGTTGGTAGAGCAGGAGACTCTTAATCTCTTGGTCCTAGGTTCGAATCCTAGACGGCCCACCATTGTCCTTGAACGCACAGCGTGGCAGCGTGACGCCAAGCCGGTGGCCAGGGTGTCGATTCGGGCGAAAGTGGCGAAACTGGTAGACGCACCAGATTTAGGTTCTGGCGGGGTGACCCTTGAGAGTTCGAGTCTCTCCTTTCGCACCACGTCGCACCCGCAGCCGCCCCCGCTTTGCGGCGAAGCGCTTCCGCGCAATGTGTGATTGCAGCAACTGATACTGAGGAACACCGATGCAAGTCTTGATCGAAAACGTCGGCTCACTGGGCCGCAAGCTGACCGTCCGCCTGCCGGCGCAGCGCCTTGAAGACAGCGTTCGCACGCGGGTCCAGGAAATGGTTCGCAGTGCGCGCCTCAAGGGTTTCCGCCCGGGCAAGGTGCCAACGAAGGTCATCGAGCAACGATATGGCAGCCAGATCCGCAACGAAGCCTTGTCCGAGATGATTGGATCGAGCTTTCAGGAAGCGGTCAGTCAGGAAAAGCTGCGGCCGGCAGTGCAGCCGTCCATTGCGACCACTGGTCGTCCCGACAACGGTGAGATCGAATACACCGCCACCTTCGAGATTTTTCCGGAGATCGGCAAGCTTGACGTCAGCGATCTCGAGATCGTCAAACCGGTCGCCAGCGTAGGCGATGCGGACATCGACCAGATGATCGAGACGCTGCGCCTGCAGCGCCGTTCCTGGAACCAGGTTGAACGCGCGGCACAGGCCGGCGACATGGTGCTGTTTGAATATTCAGCCGAGGGCAACGGCTTCCGTCATCCGGAGGCCGGCATGGATCGCGTCGGAACTTTGCTCGGCTCCAATGCGTTCTCCAAGGACCTGGAAGACAAGCTCGCCAGCCGCAAGGCCGGCGATGAATTGACGGCGAAGATTGATTTTCCGGAGGGCTTTCGGGTGCCGGTGCTCGCGGGCAAGGCGGCCGACCTCAGCGTAAAGGTTGTGCGCGTGCAGGAGCCGCAGCTGCCGGAAATCGATGCCGCCTTCGCCGCCAGTTTTGGTGTCAAGGATGGTGGCCTCGAGAAGTTCCGTCAGGATGTCCGCGCGAACCTCGAGCGTGAATTGAAGGGCGTCCTCATGGGCCGCCTCAAGGCTGGCGCGATCGACAAGCTTGTCGACGCACATCCGGAACTCGAAGTGCCGCAGGGCATGATCGAAAACGAGGCGAACCAGCTCGCACGCCAGGGTGGCGCACAGGCGCAGGAAGCGGTCGCGGCCTATCTGCCGATGGCGCGTCGTCGCGTCAGCGCGGGCTTGCTGATCGCCGAGCTCGCCCGTCAGAATGACATTCGTCTTGATGCGCGCCGGGTCAGTGAAGCGCTGGCGACGATTGCCTCGACCTACGAAGAGCCGGAGAAGGTCGTTGAACTCTACACACGCGACCCCCAGTTGATGTCTGCGCTGCAGAATCGCGTGATCGAAGACCAGGTCGTCGAATGGATCTCCGATCATGCCAAGCACAGCGAACAGCAGTTGAGCTTCAACGACGTGATGCGACCGGGCGCCTGAGCGCAGCGGCCGCCTAGGAGATAGCCATGATCAACACGATGACACCCGCGACCGGTCTGAATCTCGTTCCTATGGTGGTCGAGCAGACCTCGCGCGGCGAGCGCGCCTACGACATTTACTCACGCTTGCTGAAGGAGCGTGTCGTGTTCGTTGTCGGTCCGATCGACGATTACATGGCGAACGTGGTCGTGGCGCAGTTGCTGTTCCTTGAATCGGAGAATCCGGACAAGGACATCAATCTGTACATCAACAGCCCGGGTGGCGTGGTCACCGCTGGCCTTGCGATCTATGACACGATGCAATACATCCGTTCGGACGTCAGCACAATGTGCATCGGTCAGGCCTGCAGTGCGGCGTCGCTGTTGCTCACAGCTGGCGCGAAGGGCAAGCGCTACGCGCTTCCAAATTCGCGTGTGATGATCCATCAGCCATCCGGTGGCGCTCAGGGTCAGGCGACCGATATCGAGATTCAGGCGAAGGAAATCCTGTATCTGCGCAGCCGCCTGAACGGCATCTACGTCAAGCACACAGGCCAGGCACTCGAACAGATCGAGCGCGACATGGAGCGTGATCGCTTCATGAGTGGCGAAGATGCGAAAGCCTATGGACTGATTGATTCGGTCCTCGAACGGCGCCCGGGCGACGTCACTATTGGCGCCTGATCGCCGCACATCGACGCGTTTCCTGCGCGTTTTCTTGACAATCCAGTCATTGCCGGCCGGGCTCAGTGCCCGGTCGCGCTGTGCTATTCTGAGCCGGCAATGAAAATGGCGACTACCCGAGGCTGGGCATGACTGACGAGCGGCCGAGCCGATCGGGCGACAACGGCAAGATCCTTTACTGCTCGTTCTGCGGCAAGAGCCAGCACGAGGTACGCAAGCTCATTGCGGGCCCGTCCGTGTTCATTTGCGACGAATGCGTCGAACTTTGCAACGACATCATCCGCGAGGAACTCGAGGAGAAGGCAGCCAGCGCGCGTAGCGACCTGCCCAAGCCTGTCGAGATTCTCGACGTGCTCGATCAATACGTGATCGGTCAATCGCGCGCGAAGAAAGTGCTCGCTGTTGCCGTCTACAATCACTACAAGCGCCTCGAATCGCGCGGCCGCAGTGACGATGTCGAGCTCGCCAAGTCGAACATCCTGCTGGTCGGGCCAACCGGTTCAGGCAAGACCCTGCTCGCCGATACGCTCGCGCGCTTGTTGAATGTGCCGTTCACGATCGC
>JBDSFA010000345.1:0-6177 GCA_039919785.1 Dokdonella sp.
GGGCTATCGATTGGCCAAGTTCGTGCAGCGCAATCGCCTCGCGGTAGCGCTCGCGAGTTTCGCATTGCTCCTGTTGATGGCCGGCATCGGCGGCGTGCTGTGGAAATCGCGTGAGGCGCTGCGCGAAGCCGAGCGCGCCACGGCGGTCAAGAGTTTCCTGCTCAGCCTGTTCGACAACAACGTACCGGGCGGTGCGACAGACCAAGTGCCGAGCACGCGCGACCTTCTTGCGCGCGGCGTCGAGCGTGTGCAGGTCGAAATGGTCGATCAGCCGCTCCTGCGAGCGGAGATGCTGACGACACTCGGCCGTATCCACAATCAGCTCACGCTGTACGACGCTGCCGAGCCGCTGCTGCGCCAGGCAGTGACTCTGCAGAACGGAACAGCGGGCACCGATCCATTGCATCGCGCCGACACGATACGCGAACTGGCGCAAACGCTGGTCGAGAAGCGCCAGTACGTCGAGGCCGAAACGTTGCTCCGCAATGCCCTGAAGCAGATTGACGGTCGCGATGTCCTGCGTGAGGCGCAGATACATCAGTTGCTGGGCGAGGCGCTCGGATCGAACGGCCATGCTGCTGAGGGCGTGCGGGAGTCCAGCATCGCGCTCGCGCTGTTTCGCGGCATCGAGACGCCGCCCGGAAAGTTGGTTGCCAATGCGTTGGGTGAACTCGGCGTTGCATTGCTGGCGGACGGCAAAGTCGAACAGTCGCTTGTACCGCAGCACGAGGCGCTGGATATCTTGCGCAAACTCTATAAAGGAGCGCATGCGGACGTCGCGGACGTGGCCTCCAATATCGGCGTCACCCTGCTCAACCTCGGTCGTTTCGAAGAAGCGGTGCCCGTCTTCGAGGAAGCGATTGCCGTGGATCGGAAGGTTTACGCAGGCCCACATCGGGCATTGGCCATTCACCTGTCCAACCTTGGCGCGGCGCTCGCATTTCTCTATCACATGGATGAATCGGCCGTTGCATTGCGCGAAGGTCTTGAGATTCGCACCACGCTCTACGGCGCCAACAGTCCGGAAGTCGGTAGGGCAACTGTCAACATGTCGAACGCGCTGACCCTGTCGGAGAAGTATGCCGAAGCAGAGACGGTGGCCAGACGGGGGATCGCGATCTTCCAGATCGCACCGGGCGATTGGCGCGTGTGGAGTGCCCGGTGCAAACACAATCTTGCCTATGCACTGCTGAAACAGAATCGAGCGTCGGAAGCTCGTGTCGAACTCGACGGTGCACTCGCGTTGTTTCGGCAAGTCGAAAAGGATCCCTATAGCATGCCCATCATGGATGAGCGCGCTTTGATCGGCGAAATCGACATCGTCGAGGGACGCCTTCGGGAGGCGCGCGAGCAGTTCGAGACGAACCTCGCCGAGAGCCTCACACATCTGCCGACCAATCAGCCGCGTCTGCCGAACCGCTATCAGGAATTGGGCAAGGTGAACTTCCTGCTTGGCGACTATGCGGTATCAAAACGCAATTACAGCGAAAGCCTTCGCATCGGCGTTCCGCTGATCGGTGAACATGGCCGCATCACGCTGATGGCGCGCATCGGACTCGCCCAGGCGCTTGTGAAACTTGGTGACACGGACGCAGCACGCGAACAGCTGACACTGCTGGACAAGGTCGTCAAGAGCATGCCGGAAACAGCGCCGCTGCGCCGGCAAGCGAGGGAAGTCCGCGAGTCGCTCGACAAACCATCGACGTCGAGACTATGACGTGCGAGCGAAGGCGGTGCAGGCAATGTCGGAGTGTGCGTCGCTGCGCAGTCCGTCTCGGGAAGCGAGCATCGCTCGACACGCCAGCGATATGATGACGCCGCGTCCCGGCATCTCACTCGTTGTACTCGCAACGACTACATCGCTGCGTGGATCGCGCACGTCGGGGACCGGTCGCCGGAACGCTAGGCGGCCAGGCGGATCGGTTCAATGCATGCACGCGATGTCGGTTCTTTCGCGCATGCGTCGAGGGCGTATTTGCATTGCAGCTTGAGGCCGGACCAGCTACTTTCGGCACATGACCGAGGTTGCTCCTGACAGTGTCACTCAATGGCTGCAGCGCTGGAGTGAGGGCGACAGCGCAGCACTGGATCGTCTCTTGCCGCTGATCTATTCCGATTTGCGCCGCATGGCCTCGCGCGAACTCCGCGGGACGTCAGGCCATGCGACACTGCAGACCACGGCATTGGTTCACGATGTGGTGCTACGTTTGCTGGGTCGTCCGCCGAGTTCGTTTGAAAGTACAGCGCACCTGCTCAACGCATCCGCGCGCATGATGCGCCAGGTCCTTGTCGACCGCGCACGCAAGGCGAACAGCGAAAAACGCGGCGGCCGTTGGCTGCGCGACGACTTCAGCGCTGCGCTGGAACTGCCGATACCCGACGGCACCGATCTGGCGGCGCTCGATCGCGCGTTGAACGATCTGGAGTCCGTTCACGAACGCATGGCCCGCGTGGTCGAGTTGCGCTACTTCGTCGGACTCGAAGTGGCCGAAGTCGCCGCCAGCCTCGGCGTCACCGAACGCACCGCGCGGCGCGATTGGGTCGCGGCGCGCGAGTGGCTGCGGGATCGGCTCGATCAGCCGGCCTGATCGCGTCACCTTCATACTGTCAACAAGGCGATCGTAATGGACGACCGTGAAAAGCTCGCCCTGCAGATTCTGCGCGATGCGCTGGATGAACCGCTGCAGGAGCGTTCCGCCTATGTCTCGCAGCGCTGCAGTGGGGACGCCGTTTTGCAGTACCGCGTCGATTCGCTGTTGCGCAGCATCGGCGGTGAAGACCTCGACGATTCCTCCGTCGATATCGACGGCGAGTCGCTCACGCAAACGCCCGTCGACACATTGATCGGAACCCGCCTTGGTACCTTCGAGGTGGTCGAACGCATCGGTCGCGGTGGCATGGGCGTGGTCTATCGCGGCGAGCGCTCCGGTGACGATTTTGCGCAGGTCGTCGCGATCAAACTGATTCGGCGCGGCTTCGACTTCGACGACGTGCACGCGCGCTTCCTGCGCGAGCGTCGGATCCTGGCACGACTCTCCCACCCCAACCTCGCACGCTTCATCGATGGCGGACGCGATACCGGTGGACGGCCTTGGTTCGCGCTGGAGTTCGTCGACGGCGCACCGATCACACAGTGGTGCGACGCGCATCGCCTCGGAGTCCGCGCGCGCGTGCGTCTGCTGGTCGAGGCCGCCGACGCGGTGCAGTACGCGCATACGCAACTGGTCGTGCACCGCGACCTCAAGCCCGGCAATGTGCTCGTCGATGCGGCCGGCGTCGTGCGCCTGCTGGATTTTGGGGTGGCCGGATTGCTCGCCGGTGACGCTGCAGGCGACAGCTTGCCGAGCACGATTGGTCAGCGCCACGCGATGACGCCCGAGTATGCCGCGCCGGAACAATTCGGCGGCAACGACGTAGGCGTTGCCGCGGACGTCTACGCACTCGGCGTCATGCTGCACGAACTGATCAGTGGTTCGCTGCCGTATGCGCTGGACCGTCGCGATGCGGCGGGCGTCGAACGCATCGTTCGGCAGACGCCGCCGCAAGCGCTGCCCAACGCAATCCGCGACGACGGCGACGGCAAGAAACGGCTCGCGCAGCGTGGACTGTCGTTGCGCGCGTATCGCGCCGAGGTGCGTGGCGACCTTGCTCGGATCGTGGAAAAGGCACTCGCGAAAGAGCCGGCGCGCCGCTACGCGACCGTGCAGGCATTCGCCGACGATCTCGGGCGCTGGCTCGCGGGCGATCCGGTGCGCGTGTCGGGCAATGGCTTGCGTTACCGACTCGGCAAATTCATCCGACGCAACCGCCTGCCGCTCGGCATCGCCAGTGTCGGTGCCGTCGCGATCGTGATCGGCATCGCCGCCACCCTCTGGCAGGCGCGCAAGGCGACACGGTCAGCAGCCGATGCCACAGCGCAGGCGGCGCGTGCCACCGCGGCACGCGACTTCCTCGCGTCGTTGCTCGGCAAGGCTTCGCCGGAGGAGCAGGGCAGCGCGACGACCACCGTGCGCCAGGTGCTCGACCGTGCGCGCCAGCGCATCGCCGGCGAACTCGCGACGCAACCCGGGCTCCGTGTCGAGATGTCGACGCTGATCGGGCGCACCTACAATGATCTGGCACAGTACGACGATGCGCTGCCTTTGCTTGCCGAGGCCGTCGCGATCGCCGACCACGACAACACGATTGCGCCGCTGACGCGTGCCAATGCGCACGCCGAGTACGCGGGGGCGCTGCTCTCCAATGATGCGGGCAAGGACGCCGAAGCGCAGGCGCGGATCGCGGTTGACCTGTTGCGCGCGCAGCACGCCGGTCGCGCCTTGGCCGGCCCGCTGGATACGCTCGGCGCGGCGCTGTACCTGCAGGGCCGTTATGCCGAAGGGCTCGTCGCCCAACAGGAGGCGACCGACCTGGTCGGCGCGAATGCGGGGCTCGACAGCGAAGCCTACGCATCGGAACTGCTCGAGCTGAGCTATCCGCTCGCTGCCGCCGATCGCTACGACGACGCGGTCGTCGCGGCGAAGCGCGCGCTCGCGATTCTCGACCAGCGTCATCCGGACGGACGCCATCCTTCGGTGTCGCGCGCGCTGTGGGCGATCGGCAATGCGCTCGCCGGCGCCGATCGCGATGCCGAGGCGATTGCCTACCTCGAACGGGCGAAGGACCTGGTCGTCGCGATCTACGGCAAGGACAGCCTCAAGATGATGCGGGGTGAGCAGTTGCTCGGCGTGAGCGAACTGGAAACCGGGGACATTACCAGCGCTACGGCCCACCTCGCGGACGCCGAGCGGCTGCTCGCGGCGCAAGCGGCAGATCATCCGCTGCGCGCGCTGATATTGGGCTATCTCGGCAGCAGCCTTCTGCGCGGCGGCGACGCGGCCGCGGCGGAGCGCATCCTGCGCAGCGGCCTCGAACGCGCGGTGGCCGGCGATCATATCGACCTCGCCGACAGCATTCGCATCAACCTCGCCAAATCGCTTGCCGCGCAACAAAACCCCGCAGCAGCCTTCGCGCTGCTCGACGAGCTCGAACCCCGATTGCGCACGCAATCGTCCAGGCGTTTGCCGCCCGCGTTGATTGCACGCTGCACCGCCCTGCGCAGTGCGGGCAATTGGCGCGCCTGCGCGGCACCGCTCGCGGAGGCGACAGCGCTTTCTGCCACGTCGGGACGTACCGTGCGAATCAACCTCGCACTGGAGCATGCGCGTGTCGCCGCCGCGAAAGGCGACGTCGCGGCGCGCCAGAATCACGCCGCGCAGGCAATGCGGCTGCTGGCAGAGAGTCATGCGCAGCAGGCCCCGGAGTTCGGCGAAGCGGAACGACTCGCCGCACCTTGAGCGCGTGCGCGATTGCGGTTCTTGATCGCGGCATGGACGACGCACGCATGCGCCGCCCACGACGATACGATCAGCGCGGACTGAACAACCGCGCGATGCGCCGGAAGAAACCCTGCTTCGGCGGCAACGCGGCGGAAGGCGGCGGCGGAACGGTTGCGGTCTCGTTGCGCGGCGCATGTTCGCGGCGAGGCTTGCGCTCGGACTTGCTGCGCATAGGCGTCGCACCGGTATCGCTTGCGTTGGTCACGGGTTTCGACGCGCCCGTCGTTTCATCGCCTTCGGGTCGCGTGCGACCACGGCCACCACGACGACGGCGCTTGCGCGCAGCGTCGCCGTCTGCAGCGGCCGTGGGGTCGACAGCGGCGCCGCGTGCCGGCGCTGCAACAGCCACGGGCGGCGACGCAGGCGCGGGTGCGGGTGCGGGTGCAGCGCGCGGAGGACGTGCAGCACCAGCGCCGCCCGAACGCGGTGCGCGGCCGCGCTCACCCGTTGGCGCACCGCGCGAAGGCGCTCCACGCGATGAGGAAGAGGAGGACGACTTGCCCGGCCCACTTTTCGGCGGCGCGCCGGCGGTATTGCGTGCGTCGTCGGCGGCTTCATCGACATCGACGTCATCCGAGGCGACCGGCGTCGCACGCGGGCGCGGTGGCGGAACGATCAACAAATCGGCCGTGATCGAAGCGGTCGGAATCTTCTGCTCGATGTACGCCTCGATATCCGGCAGGCCCATTGCGTAGAGATCGCAGGCGAAACTGATCGCATCGCCCTCGGCGCCGAGGCGCGCGGTGCGGCCGATGCGGTGCACATAGTCTTCGGCATCGTGCGGCAGGTCGTAGTTGAA
>JBDSFA010000434.1:0-4246 GCA_039919785.1 Dokdonella sp.
GCCGATCTGCGCTGCGACGTCGCTCTCGACGTGGCGGCTGATGTCACCGGCGAGCAACAGACGACCTGCGCCACCCTCGACCAGCAGAACGCAGGAGCGGTCATTGCCACTCGGCGCCTGCGCACCGGCGAGCGCGCCGGACGCGGGATTGAGCACGCTGAATTTCACGTCATCCCACACCCACTGTTCGCCGATCCTGCACTGCGCGCTGGGCAACTGCATGCGTTGCGGCTCGCCTGCACTTACCTTCGCATCCGGATAGGCCTTCGCAACCGCGGGCGCGCCACCTGCATGATCGTTGTCGCCATGGCTGACCATCAACACATCGAGTTTGCCGATACCCAACGCACGCAGACTGGGTAGCACTGCCGCTTCGCCGAGATCGAACTCGGATGGATAACGTGCACCGGCATCGAACAGCAAGGCGTGATCGTGCGTGCGCACGAAAACCGAAAGGCCCTGACCGACATCGATCACGGTCGCTTCAAACGCTGCATTCGAAGGCGGCGGTCGCTGTGGCCATAGCAATGGAAGGAACAGCACGAGGCCAAGCGCGCGCAACGGAATTCCCCGCGGCAGGAACATCCAGGCCGCACCCACAGTTGCGAGCAGCATGGCCCATGGCGCGACTTCCGGCAGATACCAATGCGCGCCAGGCCAGGTCGCCATGCGTTCGAGCAACCACCACTGTGCGTGCGCGAGCCAGCCAGCGAGGATCAACGGCGCAGACGCGCAGGCCGGCACAATCAGTAGCGCGAGGATACCGAGCAGACACAAAGGCACGATCACGAAGCTGATCAGCGGCACCGCGATCATGTTGGACAATGCTCCGACCAGCGATGCCTGACCGAAAAACCATACGGTCAACGGCAACAGCGAGACCGTCATCACGAGCTGACCGACGCTGAGCTCGCGCAGGAACGCCAGGAGACCGCGACCGCGCGTGAGGCAGAGCATAAGGAACGCGACACCGACGAAAGACAGCCAGAATCCTGCCGAGAGCGTCGCCAACGGGTCGAACACAAGGATTGAAAGCAATGCCAGTGCGAGCGCATGGGGACCGCCGTTGGCACGTCGTCCGAAGCGCGTCAGCGTTACGACCGCGATCATGGCGACCGTGCGCACCGTCGGTAGGCTGCCTCCAGCAAGGATGCCGTACAACACAGCGGTCAAAAGTGCTGCCGGCGCCTGCGCGATCGGGAATGCCACGCGCAGCCCGAGACCCGGCAACAACCACCACAGCGCATAGATCAGCAAGGCGCCGAAGCCTGCGGCGACGCCGACATGAAAACCGGATATCGCGATCAGATGTGGAATGCCGTTTGCACGTGCGACGTCCCAGTCAGCCTGATCCAGGCCGCGCGTATCACCCACCGAGAACGCCTGCAGCAATGCCGCGTCGTGCGGGTCGGCCACACGCTTGGCAATTTCGCGCGAGATCTGCTCGCGCAGATGGTCGACGCAGAACGAACGGCTTCCGAGGCGCTGATTCGACGGCGCCTCGCGCACGTAGCCCACGGCGACAATGCCTTTTTCGAGCGCCGAGCGTTCGGAATCAAAGCCACCGCGGTTGACCAGTCCACGTGGCCGCTTCAACCGCACGCGCACATGCCATCGACTGCAGGCATCGACGCCGACAGGAACTTCGTCATACCACGACAGACGCACGCGGCCACGCAGATCAATGTCCGCACCATCAAGCTCGGCATGTTCGACGCGCATTACGATGCGAGTGGCATCCGTGCGCGTCACCGGGAGCTCATCGACAACCCCGATGAGATCGAAGTCGCGCCCCTCGATATCGCGCGGCAGGCGCGCGTTGAGCGCGATATCGGCGCGCAATGCGCACCAGGAAAATCCGATCAGGAAGCAACCGAGCAAGCGCAGGCGCGGTCGCGTCAGTGCCGCCAGGCCAACGACGAAAAGCAGTCCGTCGATCCAACGCGATGGCAGCGCCGGCAACGCATGCACCGCCAGCACGCCGACCAGCAGGGCGATCGCGGTGGCTACGCCGATCGCCGGCGCTTGCAATTGCGGTCGTGCATTTGGCTCCATGCCCACGCCGTTCCTTGCGCGAAGTTTGTAGGAGCGGCTTCAGCCGCGATGCTCTCTTATTGCGACGAACACCATCCCCACCCAACCCTCCCCTTGAAGGGGAGGGCTTTCAAGTATCGCGGCTTTGAAGTCCTCCCCTTCGAGGAGGCTTTCAAGCATCGCGGCTTTGAAGTCCTCCCCTTCAAGGGGAGGATTTAGGTGGGGATGGTATTCGCCCCACAAAAAAGTCATCGCGGCTAAAGCCGCTCCTGCAGAATTTTTTGTCAGCTGAGCATCGGTTTCTCAACTGTACGCAACGCACCACCTGATAACTCCAATATGCGATCCGCACGCGCGGCAAGACGATGATCGTGGGTGACCAGGATCAGCGAGGTGCCGATCTCGCGATTGAGTTCGAGCATGAGCGCGTAGACCTGGGCCGCGTTCTTCTCATCAAGATTGCCGGTTGGCTCATCCCCAAGCACGCACGCAGGTCGCGCGACCAGCGCGCGAGCAACTGCGCAGCGCTGGCGCTCGCCGCCGGAAAGCTCACCCGGCTTGTGTTCGAGGCGTGCACCAAGGCCGACGCGACCCAGCAGCTCGACTGCGCGCCCGCGCGCTTCACCGATCGACGTTCCGCGAATCAGCAGCGGCATGCAGACATTCTCGACCGCCGTGAATTCCGGTAGCAAGTGATGGAACTGGTAGACGAAGCCGAGCGACTTGTTGCGCAGATCGCCACGCGCGCGATCGGACAGGCGCGACATCGTCTGGCCTTCGACGACGACCTCGCCCGCCGTCGGCGCATCAAGCCCGCCCAGAATATGCAGCAACGTGCTCTTGCCGGTGCCGGATGCGCCGATGATCGCGACGGTCTCGCCGCGGTGAACTGACAGATCCACCTCGCGCAGGACTTCAGTGCGTAGCGACCCTTCGGAGTAGGTCTTGGCGATCTGGCGCGCTTGCAGAACGATGTCTGTTGACATGGGATTTGAGATTCGAGATTCGGGATTCGTCAGTGCCGGGCGGGCACCGGAAACCGGTTCGGATTTCTCCGAATCCCGAATCCCGTTTCCCGAATCCCGGTTATTCATAGCGCAATGCCGCCGCAGGATCCGTTTTCGCGGCCCGTCGCGCCGGGTACAGCGTGGCAAAGGTGCAGAAGACAAACGCGGTGATGGTGATCCAGATCACGTCGTTCCAGTGCAGGTCGCTGGGCAGCTCGCTGATGTAGTAGACGTCGGGCGACAGGAAGGTTACGTGGAAGGTCTGCTCGATCCAGTGCACGATCGCCGCAAGGTTCAGCGACAGCAACACGCCGAAGAACACACCCAGCGCAATGCCGAGCGTGCCGACGAGCATTCCCTGCACCATGAAGGTGCCCATCACCGAACTCGGACTTTGGCCGAGCGTGCGCAGGATCGCGATGTCGGCCTGCTTGTCCTGCACCAGCATGACGAGGGTGGAGACGAGGTTGAACGCAGCAACCGCGACGATGAGCGAGAGAATCAGGAACATGACTTTCTTCTCCATCGCGACCGCTTTGAAGAAGTTGCTGTGCCCTTGCATCCAGTCGGTCACGCGATAGAACTGGCCCAGATGCGCTGCCAACTCCTTGCCGACGGGATAAGCCTGAAACATGTCGTCGAGTTTCAGGCGGATGCCGCTTGGGCCATCCAGACGATACAGCGTCTGCGCGTCCTGCATGGACATCAGCGCGAGACCGGAATCGTATTCCTGCATGCCCACTTCGAAGATGCCGACCACGGTGAAGCGCTTCATCCGCGGGATTGCGCCGATCGGCGTTGCGCTGAATTCCGGCGCGAACACGGTGACGAATTCACCGACGTCGACACCGAGGGTCATTGCAAGCTCCTTGCCGAGTACGATGCCGAAATGGCCGGGGGCAAGATCGCTTAGCTTGCCGCTGACCATATGACGATCGACGTCCGACACCGTGGGCTCCAGATCCGGCATCACGCCACGGATGATCGCGCCGCTCACGCGCGAACCCTGCAGCATCGCCTGTCGCTCGACATACGGCGCCGCACCCAGTACGTGCGGGTTTTCGTGCGCGAGCTTGAGCGCCTGCGGCCAGTCCTTCACGGTTTCCTCGACGCCCTCGATCGTCGCGTGCGAGACCATGCCGAGGATACGGTCCTTCAATTCCTTGTCGAAGCCGTTCATCACCGAAATAACCGTGATCAATGCG
>JBDSFA010000034.1:0-3073 GCA_039919785.1 Dokdonella sp.
GGCAATGCTTCGCGCCCTGCGCGCTCAACTCGTTATCGTTTCCCTCTGTCTGCTCGTTCTCGGCAGTGGCAGCCCTTCCGCAAAAACGGCTGATCCCGATTCCGGGGTCGACGATGCCATGCGCCGCTTTGCGGCCGAAGTTGCCGATGCCGGCGGTCCACCACAGGCGAGCGTGCTGGCGACGTTGTCCGGCGTAAAGGTGCAGCAGTCGATCCTCGATGCGATCGCGCGCCCGGCGGAGGCGACCAAGCCGTGGAGCGACTATCGGCCGATTTTCATCACCGACAAGCGCGTCGACGACGGCATCGCTTTTTATCGCGCCAACCGCGAGCTGCTCGATCGCGTCGGCCAGGAATACGGCGTTCCGCCGGAGATCATCGTTGCGATCATCGGCGTCGAAACCGCGTATGGCCGCAACGCAGGCAAGTACCGCGTACTCGATGCGCTGGCGACGCTCGCCTTCCACTATCCACCTCGCAGCACGTTTTTCCGCGGCGAACTGAAGCAGTTGTTCCTGCTCGGCGAGCACCAACTCGCTCTGCCACTGGGCGAATTGCGCGGCTCGTATGCGGGCGCTATGGGCTGGGGCCAGTTCATGCCGACCAGCGTCGCCAAGTGGGCGAAAGACGAAGATGGCGACGGCCACGTCGACTTGTGGAATTCGCTGCCCGACATCTGCGCAAGCGTCGCCAACTATTTCCGCGAACATGGCTGGGAGAGCGGCCAGCCGATCGCGGTTCGCGCGCAGCCCGCCGCGGATGCGCGTGAGCTCAAACCCGATGGCCTCGAGCCGGTCTACCCCCTGCAGCAGATGGAAGCCTGGGGCTATGCGCCGCTCGAACGCATCGATGCGCAAACCGCGTCGACGCTGTTGAAGCTCGAGGGTGAGAACGGCCCCGAATTCTGGCTCACGTTCCGCAACTTCTATGTGATCACGCGCTACAACAAGAGTCCGTTGTATTCGATGGCGGTCATGCAGCTGGCGCAGGCAATCGCCATGGGCGCGGCGGTGCCGACGTCGTGATGCGGCTGCGCGCTGCCGCTTGCCTGACCCTCGGCGCACTGCTCGCCGCCTGCGCTGGTCACGCGCCGAAACGCGGCGCGCCACCGACGCCCGCATCCAGTCCGCCCGCATCCGGTCCACGCCGTGCCAGCCTTCCGCCCGATACCGCCCGGCCGCAGTCCGAGCGCTACCGGCAAAATAGCGACAATGGCCCTGCCGCACCGCCGATCGATGTCAGCAAGATTCCGGAGCCCGTGCCGAAGGTCGAGCCGCGTTCGCGTTTCGGCAACAAGCAAACCTATAGCGTGCTCGGTCGCAGCTATTCACTGTTGCCGAGTGCGAGCGGGTATGTCGAGCGCGGCATCGCCTCGTGGTACGGCAACAAGTTCCACGGCTACATGACGTCCTCGTTCGAGACTTACGACATGTACGCGTTCAGCGCCGCGCACAAGACCTTGCCGCTGCCCAGCTATGCGCGCGTGACGAACCTCGACAACGGCAAGAGTGTCGTCGTGCGCATCAACGATCGCGGCCCGTTCCACGAAAATCGTCTGATCGATCTCTCGTACGCAGCGGCGGTGAAGATCGGCGTATGGCCGAAAGGCACCGGCGTGGTCGAGGTGCGTGCGATCGATCCCGCGCATCCCGACGCGCAGCTTCCCGCCACACAGACCGCGCGCACTGCGTCGAACCTGTCGACACACAACGCTGAAATCGCGCGTTTCAGCCCCCGACCCGCGACGCGTGTTGCATCCGCCACACCACCGATGGTTTCCGCCAACGCGCCGCGCATCTATGTGCAGCTGGGTTCCTTCGGCGAACGCAGCAATGCGGAACGCGCAGCCGCATCGGCGACGCGCGCAGGACTCGATCATGTCGACATCCAGTCCATTGCAGTCGCCGGACACACGCTGCATCGCGTGCGTGTCGGTCCCATTGCCGATGCGGAAGCCGCCGACGCGCTGACCGAGCGCATCCAGAAACTCGGACTTGGCGCACCGCGCGTAGCGATCGAACACTGACCCGCAGCGCATGAACAAACGCGTACCGCGGCGCCACAAAGGCTGTCCGCGGAGTGTTTTGGCCGACCTGCTCTGCGACAATTCCCCTCTTTGATTCAACTGCAGGACCCCATCCCCGAAATGAAGCTGTCGTCTCTCGCCATTCTCGCCACCCTCGCGCTCGCCTCCTCTGGCGCGCAGGCCGCCAAGCATCCGCACCACACAGCAGCACAGGCGGCGACGCCGTCAGCCGCACCGGCGTCGACGACGTCAACGCCCACCACCGCGCCGACGCCGGCACCGGCCGCTGCGGCGAATCCGAACCTGCCGACACCGCAGGCGGTCGCCAGGCCCGCGCTGCCGCCGACACCGGGCATGCCCGGCAGCGGACCGGTACCGCCGCCGCCCTCGATCGAGGCGAAGGGGTGGGTGCTGATGGACTATTCCAATGGCCAGATCCTCGCCAGCAGCAATCCCGATGCGCGCGTCGCGCCGGCATCCATCACCAAGGTGATGACCTCGTACGTCGTGTCCGCGGAACTTGCGCACGGCAAGATCCATCTCGACGACCAGGTGCTGATCAGCGAACGCGCGTGGCGTTCCGGCGGCGCCGGCACCGATGGCTCGACCAGCTTCCTGCAGCTCAACAGCAAGGTCGCGTTGAAAGACCTGCTGTACGGCATGATCATCCAGTCCGGCAACGACGCCGCGATGGCGCTGGCCGAACACGTCGCCGGTTCGGAGGAAACCTTCGCGCAGCTGATGAATCAATACGCGGCACAGATCGGCATGACCGGAACAAACTATGTCGACGCGAGTGGCTTGCCGAATCCGAATCACTACACGACCGCGCACGACGTCGCGCTGCTTTCACGCGCGGTGATTCACGACTATCCCGAGGAATACAAGATCTACTCAATCAAGGAATTCGAGTGGAACGGAATCAAGCAGCACAACCGCAACACCCTGCTGTGGCGCGACGAGACCGTCGACGGCATCAAGACCGGGCACACCGCGGAAGCGGGCTTCTGCCTCGCGACCTCGGCCAAGCGCGGCGACCAGCGCCTGA
>JBDSFA010000167.1:0-3775 GCA_039919785.1 Dokdonella sp.
TCCCCTCTTGCAATCATCGTTCCAAGCAATTCGATCGGCAAGTGGAAGCCAACGTGATCATTGTCGCAGACGGGCAGACCCTGCTTGATCCACTGCTGCCGCACCGTGTTCTTGTGCACGCCGCAGCAGTCGGCGGCTTGTGACACTGAGTAGGGCAAATGGATCTCCACGCGGCGCGGGTTGGAAAGGCCTTTACTCACGTCGGCGCATCACTTGGCGTTGCGCGCGTTCGAGGCACTCCTTGCCCGAACCGCAGGTGTGTCGCGGCTCGCTGCAATTTGTCCCGCAATCCAGCTTTGGATTCTTCCCCAATATGGAAAGTCAGCGTCGGCAGTTGGTTAGTTGAAGAAGAGGGCGCGCTCCTCCTCGACCAACTTCGCGGTATGGGATTTTCTCTTCAGCAACCCTGACCCTTGCGGCTTCCTTCTCGGTTGCGGTCTTTGCGGCGACCAACTCTGCAATTTCAGCGTCAGACAGGAATGGCACTTACTTAAGCCGCGTCATCCCCGCGAAGGCGGGAATCCAGTGCCTCACGTGAACCGAAAACGCCCGAAGACACTGGATTCCCACCTTTCGCGGGAATGACAAAAAGTGGGGATTCGCGCTTAAGTCAGTGCCATTCGCGTCAGACAGTTCTTCCAATGCGGCGCGTGCCGGGTCGGGCACGGATGTGGCGCCTGAGCGAGGCGGTGGCTCAGTAAGCGACGGCCGCAAAAGGTCGTCGATCAGCGCTTCCCTGCTTCCCGGCCTTTTCAGCACCATGCCTTCGTTCCCTGCCTATCAAGCCGCAGCGTTTGCGCGCGAACGGGAACGCTTTGGGGTCGCCTTGGGCGACAGCGATATGTGCAGATCGCAGCCAACCGCGTCTGCGTATCGGCGCAGTGTGGCGATCGATGGCGCATGTTTGCGGCTGCCTGCGCTCGACTCAAGACGTGCCACGGAAGCTTGCGCAATACCCATGCTCTCGGCGACCTCAGCTTGCGTCATGCCTGCCTTCTGGCGTGCGCGCAGCAACTCGCCCAGCGTGGCAAATTCATCCTCCAGCGCCGCATAGGCTGCCGCATAGCCCGGTCGCTTCATCCAGCGCTTGTGCGTGACTCCCACGTCAAAGGGAACAGGATCGTATTTATCGCGAGTCATGCATTCACCTCTCTGAGCCGTGCGCGTGCGGTATCCAGATCGCGCGCCAGGGTCTTTTTCGTTTTCTTGACCATAGCGTGAAGTATCACGATGCGTTGCCCGACAACGGTGCAGTAGAAAGCCCGCCCGACGCCTTCGCGCCCCTTCGCCCGCACTTCGAACAATCCGCTACCCATCGCGCGCACGTGCGGCATGCCGATATCCGGCCCGTGCTCCAACATCATCCGCGTAATGCGCGTGAAGCTGGCGAGTAGGCCGTCTGGCCAGCCATCCACCTGCTCCGCCACCTTCCTGCTGTAGTAGGTCAACTGCCACGACACGATTATAGCATCCTTGTTATTTATGCGGAGCGCTTTCGCTTGATCGGTGTCACTCTCTCGCCGCGGCACCCGTCAAGAGGCGATGCAACGACTCAAGCGCTGCACTCTTTTCGATAGGGTAGTCATGGCGATCGTGGTGGCGTGCCTGGATGCTGCCGAGCCCATGAGACTGCAAGTGCGCGCGAATCTCCACGCTCACGCCGGCCGCTGCAAGGCGCGTTTCCACGGTGCAGCGCAGGTCGTCTACGGTGAAGGTCCCCTTCTCCCGTTTGCCCGCTTGGGCCACCGCGTCGGCGACATCTTTGACGCGGTGAGCACGGCATGGAATGCCGATTTGCTTCGGCAATCCAGTAAGTAAGGGACGTATTTCCTCAGCGCCTGCCGCCGCGCTTGAATCACCCGACGCGATCAGCCGCTTTGCGGGAAAGCAATGTGTGCGCCGCGCGTGGTCAATCGCGCCAGCTCCGGAAACTGCACGCATGCCTGCTCGCGAAATCGTTTGAGCGCATCCGAGAACAATCGAAACGACCGCGCGCTGCCGATTGCGTGCGCCTTGTTGCCGCAATGCGTGCACTCGCGCATCCAGCCAGCACGCGTGCGGCTGATCTCCGTGGCGGTCCAGAATCCACAACTTGTGCAGTTGTGAGGAACGAGCTCGCAAGCTTCCATCGTTGTCTCCAACATTCGTTCATCGCTTGCCGGCGCGCCTTGAAGTCGAGCTCTAGAGTTTTTGATTGCGTTGCGTGCCGGCGGGAACAAGCTCTTCCGGTTGAAACCCCTTCGACATCTCTTGGCCATTCTCAGTCCACGAGCAAGTCCATTCGCCGGCCGTGCCTCCGAGCGACATGACCTGATCGCTCCCGAGGGGCTGGACCAGCATGCCGGTAACAAATTCACCTTTGTTCATTGCGATCTCCTGTCATTCTTTCATGGCTTGACGGCGTACCTTGGAGCTATCGAGGTCGCCTCGCGACGCGTCTACACGATTCTAGATCCACTGCAGCTTACTCCGCGCCCGGATCACGTGAGCGATTACTTCCGCACACGTTGTTGTAGCGCCTGCTCGGTCATCGGGCAGCCGACCGTCTTGAAGTTTGGGCAAATGGGAGCGATCACGATGCCGCCGGGTGCCGCGCTGGCGTGTAGGAGATTGCCGATTTCTGACCGGCGCCAATTGCCAATCGCTTGGGGCAAATGACTCATCGAACCCGCATGGAGGGCGATCTTGCAGAACCGGCGTCGAACTGCCCAGGTTGGGGGACGGCACTTCCTCCATCGCCCACTCCATCGGATGGACGAACGAGAGTCGCAAACGGCACGCGGCGGGTCTGCCTTGCCCGTGGCTTTTCTTCCATTAAGGCAAAGTCGTGCAGGCTTGACAGAATGGCGCGCTCCTCGCCGCCCACTCGTCGTATTCCCTTGCATGATGGTTCACACCCGCCCGAGTTTTCCATCAGACGACAGTGCAAGCCGCGCTCCGCTGCTGCGCATCGGCTGCGCGGGCTGGTCCATCCCAGCCAGCTATGCGCCACGTTTTGACAGCGAAGGTACGCATCTGCAGCGTTACGCCCGTGTGTTCAATGCGGTCGAAATCAATTCGTCATTTTATCGGCCGCATCGTGCAACCACCTATCAACGCTGGGCAGCATCGGTGCCTACGCATTTCCGATTTTCCGTGAAGATGCCCAAAGCGATCAGTCATGAAAAACGCTTGCAAGGGTGCGACAGTGACCTGATCGAATTTCTCGACCAAGCCTGCTGTCTCCGCGACAAACTGGGATGCCTGTTGCTCCAGTTGCCTCCGAGTTTCATGTTTGATCAAGCAGTCGTGGCGCCTTTCATGCACCAATTGCGTCGCCTACATTCCGGACCCGTCGCGTGCGAACCCAGGCATGCTTCGTGGTTTAGCGCGAGTTCCAGCCGCGTTTTGCGCGATCACGGCATTTCGCGGGTTGCCGCCGACCCGGCACGGTGTACCGATGCGGCGCTCCCGGGAGGAGACCGTTCGATCGAATACACGCGGCTGCACGGCTCACCGAACGTGTACTACGACACCTATTCATTGGCATCGCTCGCGCGCATACGCGAGGAGCTGGAGCGATTCAGCACAGAGACGCAGGAACGCTGGTGTATGTTTGACAACACCGCTCTTGGTCATGCGACGGGCAATGCGCTGACGATGATCAACCACGTGTGAGCGACCTGAGCCGAGGCCGATCGACCAGGCAAGTGCATGGACGACGGGGCGAGCCCCGCTGGAATTCCGAGGATTCAGTGACTGGGGCGCGACGCTGCTTGGGCCTTGGCCATTGTGT
>JBDSFA010000181.1:0-6309 GCA_039919785.1 Dokdonella sp.
CCTTTTCGACGGGCGAGCGAGCACCGGATTCAACGGTTTCGCACTGCCCTGTCTGAGTGTGCGCAAGCGGCGACGGCATCCGCGGCCAAGTCGTGCTCGCGTCCCACGACATGGCACGCAAGCGTCCCGGACTTCTTGCGACAACGAACTGCAAGGGCGACAAGCTCTTCGCAAACTTGCGCCATCTCGGCGGCGGATCGTATCGCAGCGATACGTTCGTCCTTGCATCTCTTGCAGACTTGCGCAGTGTGGAGGAGAGATTCGAGTGCGAGGTGTCAGCCTCCGCATCACGGGTATGGGCCTGGCTTCATTCGCACTATCCTGATGCTCTCGCTGCTCGCAAAGTGAGCTGGTCGCTCGCTTCTACCCGTGTAGTCACGCGGCATGCCGAGCGCCGATGAACGGCTGCACTTCGCGCGCTCGATGCCAACACCATCCCCACCCAACCCTTGAAGGGGAGGGCTCAAGCACGCTGTCTTGAAGCTCTCCCCTTCAGCGGGACGGCTAAACGCGCGATGCGTTGAAGCCCTCCCCTTCAAGGGGATGAAGAGGCGCGCTTGCGGACCATCGGTCCGCGCGCCGATGAACGCCCGAAGGCTGCGCCTGAGGGCCGGAGCGTTGGGTGGGGATGGTGTCGTGCGCGGCGCTAGGAGCATCGCTGCTGAACCTGGACTGGATGCGTTTTCTGCTCACAGGACTCAACGTCATGGACCGCGATCAGGCCACCGCGGTTTCGCGCACGGCCGGGCAAGTTCAGCGCGGGGCAGCTGAACGTATGCCCTGTGGGCAACGTGCGCCGCTTTCACCTGTTCAGCTTCAAACCGTCATGGTATGGGCTCCACGGCTTTAATCGCCTCCCGCCCCAGGGGCCTTACCAACCAACGCGAGAACCTCTCCATGGCATCCGAAATGCGAATTCCGGCCGACGTCGTCGCGTCCGTCGATAGCGACCTCTATACCTCCGGCGTCAGCTGGGGCGCCGTACTTGCCGGCGCTGCCGGCGCTGCTGCACTTTCGTACGCACTCGTGATACTCGGCTTCGGGCTTGGGCTCTCGTCGATTTCTCCATGGGCGTATGCAGGTGCGAGCGCAACCACGATCGGTGTTGCCACCATCCTCTGGCTCAGCTTCACGCAGATCGCGTCATCGAGTCTCGGCGGATACCTCGCCGGTCGCCTGCGCGTGAAATGGGCGAGCGTGCACGCCGACGAAGTCTACTTCCGCGACACCGCGCATGGTTTCCTCAGCTGGGCAGTCGCATCCCTCGTGGTCGCCGCTTTCCTTGCCAGCACACTCTCCAGCGTCTTGAACGGCGGTGCAACGATCGCCGCCACGGCAGCGGGCGGCATCGGTGCCGGTGCGGGCGCGGCAGCGAGTGCCACCGTCGCCAAGAATGCGGATGCTATAGGCGACGCCAGCGGCTACTACATCGACCTTCTCATGCGCGGCGCACCGGCGGCAGCGGCAACGTCCGACACGCCCTCGACCGACGGCACAAACGCGATGCCCCCTGTGCGCAACGACACCGGCAACCGTGCCGAAGTCACGCGCATCTTTGCCAGCGCACTCGCGACGGGCGACCTGCCAGCGACCGATCGCCAATACCTCGGTGCACTCGTCGCGCGCCGTGCCGGCATCGATGTCGCACAAGGCGAACAGCGCGTGAACGAGGTCTACGGCCAGCTCAAGCTATCGGTCGAAACCGCGAAGAACAAAGCGAAGGAAGCCGCCGACAGCGCACGCAAGATCAGCGCAGGCATCGCGATATGGATGTTCATCTCGCTGTTGCTCGGCGCGTTCTTCGGCAGCTTCGCTGCCACCTTTGGCGGTCGCCATCGCGAGACGTATTCGCACCTCACGCGCGCCAATCATCTCTGACCCCTGGAGGATATTTCCATGCGTTCCATTCTTCTGTTCATGCTGGGCATTCCACTGCCGATCATCATCTTGATCGCGCTGTTCGTGCACTGAGCAACACATCAACAAAAAACAGGCGGGGCGCATCGAGCGCCCCGTCTGTCGTTTCCGGCGTGGTCGTTATTCGCGGAGCAGTCACGGCGATCCGTAGCGATGGCACGCATGGAACACCGCGTCCCACACAAACGCTTCGACCGCTCACTTCATCGCCTCCCCGCCCTCTTCCCGACTCTGGAGCAACCCTCATGGCAACGCCCAAGCCAGCAACGAAGAAAAATTCCCGTCCGATGCATTCGGCCGACGACGCGCGCGGCAATGGCGACGAGTTGCAACAGATGGCATCGGGGCGGCACGCGACGCTCACGACAAACCAAGGCCTGCCGCTATCGGACAACCAGAACTCCCTGCGCGCAAGTCCACGCGGCCCGACGCTGCTCGAAGATTTCATCCTGCGCGAGAAGATCACGCACTTCGACCACGAGCGCATTCCCGAACGCATCGTGCATGCGCGCGGCTCGGCGGCGCACGGTCATTTCAAGCTGACGCGCTCGCTGGCGAAATACACGACCGCCAAGATCCTGACCGAAGTCGGCGTGAAAACGCCGCTGTTCGCGCGCTTCTCGACCGTCGCTGGCGGCGCCGGTTCGATCGACACGCCGCGCGACGTGCGCGGCTTCGCCGTCAAGTTCTACACGAACGAAGGCAACTGGGATCTGGTTGGCAACAATATCCCCGTGTTCTTCATTCAAGACGCAATGAAGTTCCCCGACCTTGTACACGCGGTGAAAATGGAACCGGACCGCGGATTCCCGCAAGCGGCGTCCGCGCACGACACCTTCTGGGATTTCATTTCGCTCACGCCAGAATCCATGCACACGATCATGTGGGCGATGAGCGATCGCGCGATTCCGCGCTCGCTGCGCATGATGGAAGGCTTCGGCATCCACAGCTTCCGCCTGCTCGATGCAGCGGGCAAATCCACCTTCGTGAAATTCCACTGGCGTCCCGTACTCGGTCTTCAATCCACGCTGTGGGACGAGGCGGTGAAGCTCGCCGGCGCCGATCCGGACTACCACCGGCGCGACTTGTTTGAAGCCATCCAGGCTGGCGCGTTTCCCGCCTGGGATCTTGCCGTGCAGCTGTTCACGCAGGAGCAGGCGGATGCGTTTCCGTTCGACCATCTCGATGCAACCAAGTTGATCCCGGAGGAGCTGGTGCCACTGACCGTGGTCGGGCGCATGACACTCGACCGCTGGCCCGACAACTTCTTCGCCGAAACCGAGCAGGTCGCGTTCTGCCCGTCGCACATCGTGCCCGGCATCGACTTCTCCAACGATCCGCTGCTGCAGGGGCGCCTGTTCTCCTACCTCGACACGCAGCTCTCGCGCCTGGGGTCGCCCAATTTCCATCAGCTACCGGTGAATGCGCCGAAGTGTCCGTTCGCAAATCAGCAGCGCGATGGCCACATGCAGATGTCGATCCCCAAAGGTCGCGTCAACTACGAACCAAGCTCGCTTGATCCGGCCTCGGCTCGTGCGAGCACGAGCGGCTTCCGCAGCTTCGCGCAATCCGAAGACGATGGCAGCAAGGGACGCATCCGCGCTGAGAGTTTCGCTGACCACTACAGCCAGCCACGCCAGTTCTATCGCAGCCAGACAGCGCCCGAGCAGGCGCACGTGGCGTCGGCGCTCGTGTTCGAGTTGTCGAAAGTGCAGGCCGCGCACGTGCGCGAAGCGATCGTCAGCCACCTGCGCAACATCGACGAGGATCTCGCGCGTCGCGTCGCCGACGGTCTCGGCATGGGCAAGCTTCCGCCTGCCGCAGAAGCCGCTGCGCCGGTCCTCGACCTACCCGTGTCGCCCGCGCTGCAACTCATCGGCAAGATGAAGGACACGCTCCAGGGCCGCGCGGTCGGGATTCTCATCCACGACGGCTCCGACGCCGGTACCGTGAAGGCCTTGCGCAAGGCCGCCGAAAGCGCGGGCGCGAGCGTGAAACTCGTCGCGCCAAAAATTGGCGGCGCACGCATGAGCGACGGCAAACAGCAGCCGGCCGATGGACAACTCGCCGGCACGCCTTCGGTCGTCTTTGATGCAGTCGCCGTGGTGTTGTCCGAGGAAGCCGGACGCCTGCTCGCCAGCGAAGGTGCAGCCGTCGATTTCGTGCGTGACGCCTGGGGCCACCTCAAGGCGATTGCCGTCGACGCGGGCGGCAAGGCCTTGCTCAAGGCGGGCGGCATCGGCAGGGATGCTGGCATCGTCGATGCGGGCGATGCGAAGGCATTTATTGCAGCCGCCAAAACGCGCCAGTGGGGTCGCGAGCCGAAGTTGCGCACACTCGCCTGAGGCGTGCGAAGGGCGGAGTGTCATCGCGCACGATGGCATCCCGCCCGTCCGACTCATCCACGCATTCCCACATCGACAAATCAACGATGCCGCATCGGCCCTCGAACAAGCGCGTCATCTTCGCTGCCCTCGCCGGCAACATCGCAGTGGCCGCGGCCAAGTTCGTCGCCGCCGTCGTAACGGGCAGCTCCGCGATGGTGAGTGAAGGCGTGCACTCACTCGTGGACTGCGTCAACGAAGGCCTGCTCCTCTACGGCACCGCACGCGCGGACAAGCCCGCGGATCGAAGCCATCCGTTCGGTTACGGACGCGAACTCTATTTCTGGGCCTTCATCGTCGCGCTGCTCGTGCTCGCGCTGGGCGCGGGTGTGTCGCTGTACGAAGGCATCCACCACCTGCAGCACCCCGAGCCGATAACGCGACCGCTGGTGAACTACGTCGTGCTCGTCGCCTCTCTGCTGTTCGAAGGCGCGTCATGGATCATCGCGATGCGCGCGTTCCGCGCGGGCAAGGGCACGCTCGGCTATTTCGAAGCCTTCCGCCGCAGCAAGGACCCGACCACCTTTACCGTGCTCCTTGAGGACAGCGCCGCCTTGATCGGCCTGCTCATCGCACTCGCCGGCGTCAGCGCGAGCCACCTGCTGCACGAGCCAATGTACGACGGCATTGCGTCCATCGCCATAGGCGGCGTGCTCGCGGTGTCATCACTGTTGCTCGCACGCGAAACCAAAGACCTGCTGCTCGGAGAATCCGCCCACCCGCACGTGCGCGACGCGATCCTGCGCATCGCCGGCGAAGACTCCGCCGTGCGCACCGCCAACGGCGTAATCACCATCCAGCTCGGCCCCGAAAACGTTATTGCCGCCCTCAGCGCAGAATTCGAAGACGCCCTCACCACCCCGCAGATCGAAGCCTGCATCGACCGCATCGAAACCGCGATCAAAGCCGCGCACCCCTCGGTCACCAGTGTTTTCATCAAACCGCAGACACCGGAGGTGTGGGCGCATCGCATCGCAAATCTGGCGGATAGGGAAACCTTGAATCACTGATCCGAACGATTTTGCCAAGAGAGAATTCTGTGGGAGCGGCTTCAGCCGCCATGCTTTTTGGGAGGAGAGCATCGCGGCTGAAGCCGCTCCCACAAAAGACAGTGCGCTTTCAAAGCTCTCCTCTTCAAGGGGATTGCAGTAAGGGGCGCGCGTGCGGACACCCCCGACGCCTGAAAGCCCTCCCGTTCAAGGGGAGGGTTGGGTGGGGATGGTGTACTGCCCCTCGCCGAAAAGCATCGCAATTGAAGCCACTCCGAATGCGCAATAACCCAGTTGCTGGTCCAAGGCACGGCGAACACCATCCCCACCTAAATCCTCCCCTTGAAGGGTAGGACGTCAATGCAGCGCGCTTTAGCCCTCCCCTTCAAGGGGAGGGTTGGGTGGGGATGGTGTACTGCCCCGCGACGAAAAGCATCGCAGGCAAGAAAGCGCCCCGCCTTCTCAATATCGTCGGCGATTGATCGGCGGCAACCCAAACGCCTCGCGCACACGATCGACCGGCATGCCGATATGCGTCGGACTGAGCACGAAGATCTCAGTCAGACGCTCCGTCAGTTGCGAGGCCGAAGCGACATCGCCATCGCGCGCATGGCATTCGCTGTACCAGGCAAACTGGTTGATCGTCGAGAGCACCGAGCGCGAATTGCTCGCCGCAATCTCGATCGGCTCCATCGCCTCTGCCTCTTCCGCAGCAAAATCGGCGGGCACACCGATGAAAAGCAGCGCCTTGAAGATCCGCTCCTTCAGGCGAAACCCAAGCTGCGCATAAGGCGCCGCGTCCACGACGACACCGAACCGCGTCGGCTCGCTCACGGCGACGATCAACTGCAGACGGCCAACGCGAATCAGGTTCGCAGTCCACTCACCCAGGCGGTTCTGCGCCGGCGCCGGATTCGCAACCGGCTTCACGCGCACTGCCTTGAGGAGCTTGGCGGTACAACGCAGCGCAGTTATCGCGGCAGCACGACAGCGGGACTGAGGTTAAGCTTGCCCGACCG
>JBDSFA010000245.1:0-5017 GCA_039919785.1 Dokdonella sp.
CAAGCGGAGTGACATGCACGGCAATTGCGGTGGCGATCAAGGTCGCCAGGAACGCCGACAACGCATCCGCGGCCGCCGCGATATTCGGTCGTGCGGCCGCAACGTGATAAATCATGCCGATCATGAGTCCGATCAGCGACGCCACCGCTACGCCGGACCAGCCCGTATGCAGGATCAGCGCGATGCTGCCGGCGGATACGCCAAAACTTGCGACTAGCCACGCGCGATAGGCGGACGAGCGCCGCGCTTCGCCGAATTCCTTCAGGCGCGCGCGACCGGCTTCCAGATCGAGATGGCCATCGATGACCTGGTCGGCAATCTCGTCGACCTGGCACAGGCGCTTCAGATTCACGTCGCCCGGTGACACGCGCACGACCTGAGTGATTTCGGCGAGACCGTCCTCGCGCCCGGGATCGGAGAACGACATCACGATCGAGGTCGGCGTCGACAGCACATTGCAGACGAGGCCCAGGCGCGCGCTGACCAGGTTGATCACGTCTTCGAGGCGCGGCGCGGTGGTGCCGTACTCGTGCAGGCGCCGCGACAACTCGACGACGAAGCCGATACGGGTCTTGAGGGAGACGTCGCCGCCAATCCGGCTATTGAGTTCTTGAATGTTCACGGATGCAATGATGCCGTGCTTTGCGTCCGCGATGTGAAGCGGTGGGCGGCGATGCGTCGCCGCGCTTTCAGGATTCAGCAAACGCCTGTTAGCCTTGCGCGATGACACCGACCCCTGCGGCAGGCACGGCAACGATCCACAACGATGCGGGTGGCGAACGGATCGTCGCCAGCGGCGACTGGACGCTGGCGTACGTAGCCGGACTCGCCAGACTCGTATCCACACTGCAACGCACGCTGCCGAAAGGTGCGCGCGTCGATGCGGCGGGACTCGGCCGCGTCGACACCGCCGGGGCCGGCCTGCTCCTGGATCTGGCCGGCGCAAGTGGGATCGGCGGCCTCGACAGCAATCGGCAGGCCCTTTTCGACGCAGTCGCAAAAGCACAAAAGGCGCCGCCGGCCGTCGTGAAAGCGGATGGCGGGTTGCTCGCGCTACTCGCGCGCACCGGCGCCGCGGTCGAACAAATCGGTCACGACGCGTATGAGCTGATCGGCTTCATCGGCCTGATTCTCGCGACCCTTGCGCGCTGCATCGTCAATCCGCGGCGCTGGCGCATCACCTCGCTCATGTTCCATTTGGAGCAGACCGGCCTCGATGCGGTACCGATCGTGGTGCTGCTGAATTTTCTCGTCGGCGCGGTCGTCGCGTTTCTCGGCGCAACGGTGCTCAAGGATTTCGGCGCCAGCATCTTCACGGTCGAACTGATCGGCTACTCGTTCCTGCGCGAATTCGGCGTGCTGCTCACGGCGATCCTGATTGCCGGCCGCTCCGGCAGCGCGTTCACGGCGCAGATCGGCTCGATGAAATCGCGCGAGGAAATCGACGCGATCCGCACCATCGGTCTCGACCCCGTGGAAGTGCTGGTGTTGCCGCGCCTGCTCGCGTTGTTGATCGCGATGCCGGCGCTGACCTTCCTCGCCATGCTCGCCGGCATTGTCGGTGGTCTCGCCGTGTGTGCGCTCACGCTCGACATCTCGCCGACCATGTTTCTCTCACGCTTCCACGACCTCGGCGCGACCCGGCATTTCTGGGTCGGCATGAGCAAGGCGCCGGTGTTTGCGTTCCTGATCGCCGCGATCGGCTGCCTCGAAGGCTTCAAGGTATCCGGTAGCGCCGAGTCCGTCGGCTCGCACACGACGTCGAGCGTGGTGCAGTCGATCTTCGTCGCGATCCTGGTCGACGCGTTGGCTGCGATCTTCTACATGGAGATCAATGTATGACGCGCGACCCCGGCACCGGCGATGCACGTGAGAAGGTCATCGAAGTGCACGGGCTGCGCAACCAGTTCGGGGCGCAGGTTGTGCACGAGAACCTCGATCTCGACGTGTATCGCGGCGAGATCCTCGGCGTGGTCGGTGGCTCGGGCAGCGGCAAGTCGGTGCTGCTGCGTTCGATCATCGGCCTCAATCGACCCACAGCCGGCAGCGTCAAGCTGCTCGGTGAGGAAATGACGATAGTCTCCGACGCGCGTCGCGCCGAGGTCGAACGTCGCTGCGGCGTGTTGTTCCAGAACGGCGCGCTGTTCTCCTCGCTCAGCGTCGCCGACAACGTGATGGTGCCGATGCGCGAGCACTTCGACCTGCCGCTGCCACTGATGGAGCGCCTGGCGGCGCTGAAGATCGCGCTTGCGGGCCTGTCCGCTGACGCCGGCATAAAGTTTCCTTCCGAGCTTTCCGGCGGCATGGTCAAACGCGCGGCGCTGGCGCGTTCGATCGCGCTCGATCCGGACATCCTCTTCCTCGACGAACCGACCGCCGGCCTCGATCCGATCGGTGCGGCGGCGTTCGATCAACTGATTCTGACCCTGCGCGAAAGCCTCGGTCTCACCGTGTTCCTCATTACCCACGATCTGGATACGCTGTACACGATCTGCGACCGCGTCGCGGTGATCTCGCAAAAGCGCGTGCTGGTCGTGGACACGCTGGCGAAGGTCGAGCGCTACGACGATCCGTGGGTACACGATTATTTTCAGGGGCCGCGCGGGCGTTCCGCCGAACGCGCGGTGTCTTCGGCCAAGAGCATCGCGGCGGCAGCCGCTCCGACCAAGAGTTGAATCATGGAAACCCGCGCACATCACGTACTCATCGGCGCGTTCACGATCGGCGTGTTCCTGCTCGCGCTCGGATTCGTGTGGTGGCTGTCCAAATCAAGCGTCGATCACGCGTTCAAGGACTATGAAATTGTGTTCACCGAGGCGGTCTCCGGACTCACGACCGGAGGACTCGTGCAATACAACGGCATCAAGGTCGGCGAAGTGAAGCAGCTTTCACTCGCGCCGGACGATCCGCGCAAAGTCATCGCGCGCGTGCGCATCGACTCCGCCGCCCCGGTGAAGCAGGACACGCGCGCCAAGCTCGGATTGCAGGGCGTTACCGGCCTTGCCTATATCCAGCTTTCGGGTGGTGCGCCATCGAGCCCGGCCCTGCTGCCGACCGAGGCGCATCCGATCCCGCAGATCCCGTCCGAGGAATCGGCGCTGTCCAAACTGATGGCCGGCGGCTCGGACATCATGCTGAGCGCGAACGATGTGCTCGTGCGCATGAACCAGATCCTGTCAGACGACAACGTCAAGCACGTCTCGATGGCGCTCGAACACGCCGAACAGCTCACCGGCGCGCTCGCCGACGAACGCGGCGACATCGGAACCGCATTGAAACAGTTGTCCGAGGCCACCGGCCAGCTGAAGAAGACCCTGGTGACCTTCGATGCGATGGTGACCACGACCAACACGCTGATGCGCGATGATGCGCGCCAGACGTTGGCGTCGGTGCGGCAGGCGCTCGAAGCCGTCGACAAGGTCGCCAATTCCGCCGGCGCCCTGGTTGAGGACAACCGTGCGGCGATCAGCAGCTTCAGCAACCAGGGCCTGCGTCAGATCGGTCCAACCGTGCTCGACCTGCGTGAAACATTGCGTTCGCTCAAGCAACTCAGCGACAAGCTCGGCGCGTCCGATAGTCTTCTACTCGGTCGCGATCAGCCCAAGGAGTTCCAGTCGAAATGAACGCCCCACCCCGCCTGCTCGTACTTGTGTGCCTGCTGACTGCACTGCTTTGCTCATCCTGCGCCTCATTGCTGAACGTGCAGCGCACGCCGTTCACGATCTATTCGCCGCAATACACCGCAGCGGCTGCAACGACCGTTGGCCCCGCGGTCGACTGGCAACTGGTCATCGAGACACCGCTCGCGAGCGACACGCTGGACAGTGCGCGCATTGCGGTCATGCCGACACCCGGCGTGCTCGAGGTGTTCCCCGCCGCGCGTTGGCGGGATCCGGCACCGGCGCTCCTGCGCGGGCTTGTCGTGCGCGGCTTCGAAGACTCGGGCCGCATCGTCGGCGTCGGCAGCTCCGCCTCGGGACTGCGTGCCGACTATTCGCTGGCGATTGAACTACACGACTTCCAGCTCGAAATCCGCGACGGCAAGACACAGGCGGCGATCCGCTTTCAGGCCCGGCTACTCGACTACACCTCCAATCGCGTGCTGGCCTCACGCGCATTCACGGCCGAGTCGCCGTCGGCGGGTGCGGATGCCGCAAGCGCCTTCGTCGCGTTCGAGACGGCATTGAATGTCATTGTTCCCGAACTCGTCGACTGGACCCTGCACGAGGGTGCGGCAGCGCACGGCAAGGCGATCGCACATCCCTAGCGTTGCGGTCGTCGCCAAACTTCCGTGCGCACGGAGTACCCGTCGGCGCGCATAGCGGCGACAATGGCGTCCTGCGCGAATACCATCGGCTTCGCGTCCTCCTCGTGCGCATGAATCGCGGCGAGATCCCAGCGTTGCCCGCCACACTGCCGTCGAGTTCATGAGCGAAGTCGAAACCCGCAAGTTACACAGCCACTTGCAGACCCAGCTCGCGCGGGTCACGGAGTTGCTGCGTCGCCAGCATCTGGTCGAAGACCTCGCCCATCGTCAGCACGGCGACCATCGCGATCTGGTCGAGGGCCTGGTCCAGCGCCAGCATCTGGCCGAGTTGCAGGGCGAAATCGACGATCTGCATCCGGCTGATATCGCGCACATCCTCGAAGCACTGCCGACCGCGGATCGCCTCGAAATCTGGCACCTGGTCAAGTCCGATCGCGATGGCGAGATCCTGCTTGAAGTGTCCGATGCGGTGCGCGAATCGCTGCTCGCGGACATGGACCGTCCGGAAATGCTCGCTGCCGCCGAGCAGCTGGATGCCGAGGAGCTGGCCGATCTCGCCGAGGATCTGCCCGAAGACGTACTGCAGGAACTCATGGGTCGCCTCGATGGCGAGCAGCGTGAGCAATTGCAGTCGGCGATGTCGTGGGAGGAAAACCAGGTCGGCGCGCTGATGGATTTCGACATGGTGACGATCCGCGAGGATGTGACCCTCGAAACCGTGTTGCGCTATCTGCGGCGGTTGAAGGAATT
>JBDSFA010000442.1:0-27661 GCA_039919785.1 Dokdonella sp.
CACGCCAATCGGCAGCATGGCAGCAAGACGCAGGAACATGCCGATCGGATGGGCCGCAAACACTGCAGGCAGTGCGTTCAGACCATGCACGCCGGCCCACAGGCAGATCACGACCAGGAACACCAGATACGCGAGGGTGGAGATCACGAGCGCGAAAGCAGGGATCACCAGCAGCGCAGTCAGCGCCTTCGACGCAACCGTGGCGGTATCCGACACCGGCAGTGATTTCCAGAACAGCACGCTGCGGTCGCGGCGATCGTCGTAGAGCGCGCCGAGCAAGTAAAAGAACGTCACGAAAAAGAGGCCGACGCATGCCATGCCGGCGATAACCAGTTGCGACATGTCCAGGCCGTTACCCGCCTGCGCGATGGCCTCGGCGCTGATGCTGCCGCGCAATCCGTCCAGCGAGAAGCCGCCGACTTGCACGTTCGCTTGGCTGCGGAAAACTTCGGCACTGATGATGACGAGGGCGCTGATGACGAGGAACGCGCCAGTGATCCATATCGGCGTCCACAGGAAACCACCGCGGTGTTCCCAGTACTCGCGCTTGAGCAGGAGAGGGAAGGTGTTCATGCGTAGGTTCCTTTCATGGTCGCGACGAACAGGTCGGCGATGCTGGGCTTGTGCAGCTCGCCCAATTGCGCCAGTTGGGCGCGATCGGCGCCGTCGAAGAGGAAGATCGATTTGCCGAAAATCTGGCGTTCGTTTAGCGGTTTCAGTGCACGTGCCGCGTCGGCTTTGTCCGGATTCACCATGACCTCGGCATAGCGTTCGCCGACCTGATCCATGGTGGCATCGAGCACGATCTTGCCGTCGCGAATGAACATGAGATCGGTGAGGATGTGCTCGACTTCCTCGACCTGATGGGTGGTCACGATGATCGTTTTGTTCTCGTCGAAATAGTCCGACAACAGGCTTTCGTAAAACGATTTCCGATACAGGATGTCGAGGCCGAGCGTCGGCTCGTCGAGCACCAGCAACTTTGCGTCGATCGCCATCACCAGGGCCAGGTGCAACTGCACGATCATGCCCTTGGACAGTTCGCGCACGCGCATGCTGGACGTCAATTTGGTATGCGCTAGGAACGCATTGCACTTCTCGCGTGAAAAACGCGGATGTACGCCAGCGACGAATTCGATCGCTTCGCTCACCCGGATCCAGCGCGGCAGCACGGCGACATCGGCAATGAAGCAAACCTGTTCCATCAGCTGCGTGCGCTGACTTCGTGGGTCGAAGCCGAGCACCGACAGTTCGCCTTCAAAATCGGTCAGGCCGAGGATGGCTTTCAACGCGGTGGTTTTGCCAGCGCCGTTCGGGCCGATCAGACCGACGATGCGGCCTGCTTCGATCTCGAAGTTGATTGCATCGAGCGCCTTGTTCGCGCCGAACTGCTTGGACAGGTTGCGGGCGCGGACGATGGGGTTCATCGCGTTGGTGCTCATTGTTTCTCCCCGCGCTTTGCGGCTTCGATGAGTTGCTCCAGGCTCAAACCGAGGCGGCCAAGGCGCGCGTGCAGCGCCGGCCACTCTTCGAGCAGGAAGCGCTCGCGTTCGGATTTGAGCAGCGCGTCGCGTGCGCCGTCGCTTACGTACATGCCAATTCCTCTTCGTTTTTCCACGAGATTTTCATCGACCAACTCCTGATACGCCTTGGACACGGTGATCGGATTGATCTGGAAATCGCCTGCCACCTGGCGCACCGACGGCAGCGGATCGCCCTGTTTGATGACGCCATCGAGGATCATCGCCACCACGCGGTCGCGCAGCTGGCGGTAGATCGGCGTCGAATCGTTCCAGACGGTGCTCATCGGATCATTCCTTGCTCACGTGGCGCAGGGTTCTGCCAAAGGAATAGTAGGGCATGTCAAAACCCGCGCCAGCGAAAGAAAGGACGGTGCCAACGCGGGCCGACTGAACTATCGGTCCAACCGGCGTTTTGCCGGCATCCGCCACGGCCTCGGCCAGATCAGTGCGGCTCGGACGCACCGTTACAGTCGCCAGGGTCGGCACTTCAGGTTCCGGATGCACGACGACAACCGGAAGCAGGGTCGTGGTCGCGTCAATGGCATCGACGGCAGCCGGAGTCGGCTTGATCGCCATCGCTTCCGTATGACCGGAGCCGGGTGCGCCGTTGGACAGCGCGACGATAGCGGCGCCGCTTGCGTAAAGAGAGGCTGCCAGCAGCAGGAGATGGATCAGACGGTTCGGCACGACAGCCTCCAGAGAGGTGATTGATGAGGTAGTGTTGTAGTTAACTATAACACCAAAAACTAAGCTGTCAAGTGGTCAGAAAGCCAGAGTGGACGGTGCGGGAAAGCTGGCTTGCGCTTGGACCGATAGCATCGACGCCTGCATCATCGACGCGACGATGCCATCGCGTTGTTGGGCGCTGCATTTGGCTAGCGGCAAACTATTTACGCCGCCGCGGCAAACCCCAGCTCTGCACGAATGCCGGGATCATCAAGGGCATCGTGCGCACCCACTTCGATGCGGGAACGGGATGCGTTGATCGTGGTTCCGGCCATCAATACCCGAAATGGATGAAATGCACCTCGAGCCTGCATGCCCGGTGCGCCTGACGACACGTCTTCGCCGCGAAGATGGCACCGCGGTAAAGGTCGCACGGACAAGGTCGCGGCAGGTTCGCCGAGAGCATGCCCGCGGCGCAGACCGCCAAATCGGCAACCGTTGTTTTCCTCGCATCGCGCCGGTTAAAGTCCTGACCTTGTCGCAGGGGGATGCCGTTCATGGAACAGAGACCGCCGCCGTTACCGTCAATGAATCCGTATGCCGCACCGGCCGCTCGCGTCAGCGATGTCCCTAGTGAGGGCGAGTTGGAGCTGGCTGATCGTGGCACCCGCCTTGGTGCTGCGATCCTCGATGGCCTGGTCGTCGGCGGTCCCGTAGCACTGATCGCGATCGCCGCTGCGATTGCGATATCTTCGTCCAGGCAAGCGGGCGGCACGCAGCCGAATCCGCTGGTCTTCGGTCTGCTCGGCTTGGCGATTTTTACGGCAATCATCGTTGTGGTGGTCGTCAACATGATGCTGCTGCATCGCCATGGACAAACCCTTGCCAAGCGATGGCTCAACATCAAGATCGTGCGCACCGATGGCAGTCCATGCAGCCTGCTGCGCATCATCTTCGCGCGCTTCCTGCCGGTCGCGCTGCTCGGCGCGATTCCGATGATTGGTTCCTTCATCTCGTTGACTGATTCGCTGCTGATTTTCCGCCAGGACTATCGCTGCCTGCACGATCATTTCGCCGACACGATCGTAGTCAAAGCCTGAGCTTGGCGCGGCGATGCTGGACACGCTGACTCTGGTCGAGACACCGGAAGGCATAGCGCTGCATTTGCGTTCTGCCGGCGTGATGCCGCGCGCGTGCGCTTGGGCGCTCGACGCCTTGATTCGCCTCGGCGTCGTATGGATATTGGCGATCTTCATCGGCATCCTCGGCGAGAGCGGCTTCGGCATCTATTTGATCGTGTTGTTCACTCTTTTCTGGCTCTACCCCGTATTGTTCGAGGTGCTGCGCGACGGGCAGACGCCGGGCAAAAGGGTGATGGGCTTGCGCGTAATCAATGCCAACGGTACGCCAGTGACATGGATTGCCTCGATCGTGCGCAACCTGCTGCGCACCGTCGATATGCTGCCCTTCGGCTACGGGTTTGGCCTGCTCGCCTGCCTGATCGATCCCTGCGGCCGCCGCTTGGGTGATTTGGTCGCCGGTACGCTGGTCGTCTACGCCGAGTTGCCGGCCAAGCATGGTGCGGCACCGATCGCGCCGGTCGTGCATGCGCCGGTGCAATTGCCGCCTGGCGAGCGTGCGGCGATCGTCGAGTTCGCCGAGCGCGCTGCGCAGCTGACGCCGGAACGACAGCAGGAACTTGCGGCTCTGCTGCCGATGCTGACGCAATCACATGGATCGCTTGCTGTGCAGCGCCTGCTCGGAATGGCTTGCGCGTTTCTTGGCCGCGGATGAAGCAGGCCGTATTCCAGTCGCAGCATGACGAGGAGTGGCTTGCCTTCGAGCACTGGCTCGACGCGCGCACACGGCCGCCATCGCGAGAACTGCTGCGTGATGGCGACGGGGTATTCGGCGACAGCGAATTTCCAGCGGCGTTCCGGTGTATTTGCCAGCAGCTCGCGCTGGCAGAACGGCGTGATTACAGCGCGCTGCTGATCCAGCGTCTGCGTGATCTTGTGGAGCGCGGCCATCTGGTGCTGTATCGCCCACGTGCGCCGCGTGTGCGTCGGATCGTCGACTTCTTTGCGGCAGAATTTCCGCGCCTAGTGCGCGCGCAAGGGCGTGCGATGACGGTGGCGGCGCTTCTGTTTTTCCTGCCGCTGATCGGCGTGATCGCGTTGCTGCAGATCCATCCTGAGCTCGTGCATACGCTGTTTGATCCGGCGCAGCTGGCAAGTTTCGAAAACATGTACGACCCGGCTTCGACCGCCGAACGATTGGGCCGGGAAAACGACACGGACCTGAAAATGTTCGGCTACTACATCTTCAACAACGTCGGCATCGGCTTCCGCACATTCGCCAGCGGCTTGCTCGCTGGCGTCGGTTCGATCTTTGTCCTGATCATGAACGGGGTGATCATTGGCGGCGTCGCCGGTCATCTGACGGCAATCGGTTACGGTGGGCCGTTCTGGCGTTTCGTGGCCGGGCATTCGGCGCCGGAACTGCTCGCTATCGTCATCAGCGGTGGAGCAGGTTTGCAGATCGGCATGGCGCTGCTGGCACCGGGTCGACGCACGCGTAGTCGCGCGCTGGTCGAAGCCGGAGCAGTCGGCGCAAAGCTCGTGCTCGGTGTCTTCGCGATGCTGGTGTTCGCCGCGTTCGTCGAAGCTTACTGGTCGTCGATCGCGTGGATGCCGAGTGCGATCAAGTTCAGCGTCGGAGGCCTGCTCTGGTTGGGAATCCTGCTGTGGCTTTGGCGTGGCGGGCGAGGGCAAGCCGATGTCGAGTAAGCACAGTGATGGGCGGACTGGCGTGCACGGCGTGAGGCCCGCACATGCAGCTTGATGGCTTGACCATCGCGTTGCGCAGGCGCACGCCGTGGGAAGCGGCCGATCTCGGCGTGGCCCTCGTACGGGCGCATGCGGCGCGCATCTACGCGGCCTGGATACTGACGACGCTGCCGGTCTTCGTGCTGTTGAACGCGCTTGCCTGCCTTCTCGGCTGGCCATGGCTCGCGGCATTGGCGCTGTGGTGGCTCAAGCCATTGTTCGACCGAATCGTGCTGTTCGTGGTTTCGCGTGCAGTATTCGGCAACACCCCGTCGCTAAGCGAAACACTCGTCGCGCAGCGCTCATGGGGCTGGCGTGGAGTGGCACCCTGGCTGTTGTGGCGGCGCTTTCATCCGGGACGCGCGATGTTGCTGTCGGTCGATCTGCTCGAAGGCGTGACCGGCGCGCAACGCAGCGAGCGCGTGCGGATACTCGGTCGCGGCGGTGGATCTCCGAACGTCATGCTGACCTTCATCGGGGTCAACCTTGAAGCGATGCTCGGTCTATCGGTCGTGCTGCTTGGCCTCATGTTCGTGCCGATTGAATTCCTGCCTGATTCGGCCAAGGCGGTATGGCACGCATTGGTCGAGAATCCGCCGTGGTGGGCGAAGGTGTTGCTGAACTTCTGCGGCTGGATTGCAAGCGCGATCATTGAACCGTTCTACATCGGCGCCGGATTCGGCCTGTACTTGAATCGGCGCGTGCAGCTGGAAGGCTGGGATATCGAACTTGCATTCCGGCGCATCGCCGCACGCCTGTCGCCGGTAGTGGCGACCGCAGTGCTGGTGATTGTGGCGGTATTTGCGTTGTCCGCACCGCTGCATGCCGCCGAGCCGCCTGTCACCGACAAGCATGCGCAGATGCCCGCTGAATCGGTGCACGACGAGAAAAACAAACCTGACGAAAAAACGGTGTCGACGACCTTGCAGACCATGTTCGGCGATGACTACCGTGATGAAGGCAAGGAATTCGAAGCGGCGGTTAAGCGCGCCTATGGCGAAGACGATCTCAGCCCCAAGAGCCGCCGCTTCGTGTGGCGACCGCGTCATCCAGATACCACGGAAGCAAACACGCCGAGCGACATGCCGGGATGGGCGCGCGCGATCGGCAGCGCGTTCGCGTTCGTCTTCCAGTACGGGTTGTGGGTCGTTCTGGCGATCGTGCTCGTGCTGGTGATCGTCAATCATCGGCGTTGGCTGCCGTGGATCTCCGATCGCTTTGGGCCCGTCCGCCGCGCGGACGAAATCAGTCTGCATGACGTCGCCGCGACCGAGCCGTTGCCGGACGACATCCCCGCGGCAGTGCGCGAGCTGATGCGCCGATCTGACGTGCGCGCGGCGCTGGCCTTGCTGTATCGGGCTGGCGTCGGCCGGCTTTCCGACGCGCTGGGTACACCCCTGCCGCCCGGTGCGACTGAAGCGGAATGTCTGCGCGAGTCACGTCGTTTGCGCGATTCGGGCTACGCCGCGCTGTTCGCGCGCATCGTGCGTGGCTGGCAGGCCGCGGCGTATGCGCAGCAACCACCGCCGGCAAGCGAAGTCGAAGCGATGCTGGTGGAGTGGAGCGTACCGACGCAGGCGACGCCGGCATGAGCGGACGCAACGCCGTTATCGCACTCGCCAGCGTGATGGCAATCGCTGCGCTGGGATTGTGGTGGTTCCACACGTTCGAGCGCGTCGAGGAAGATGTCGCCGCACCGCTGCACGGCGAAGCGCTCTACAACCCGCTCTATGCACTGAAGAAAGTATTGCAGTCGCGCGGTATCGATGTGGACACGCGTGCCAACCTCAACCTGCAGGCGATGGCGTTGGGCAGCAACGACACGTTGTTGCTCGATGCCGACGTGCGCACGCTCACCCACGATCAAGTCAGCGATCTGCTTGACTGGATCGACGATGGCGGGCAACTGGTTTTCCCGCTACCGCAAGGAAGCGAAGGCCGTGGCGGTGAATTGCTCGATGCGTTTGGCTTGACCGTCGGATCCAGTTTTTCCTGTTTGAGCTGGCCGATCGACGGCAGCGCGGAGAAAGGCGAGCATTGCTTCCGCTTTGATTTCAGTCCCAAAGCGGATGAGGTCGATGCTTTTGACGTGCTGGTCAGTGCCCACGACGACAAGGGCTATGTCATGGGTCGCCACTCGCGCGGCGATGGCGCCTGGTTCGTCGCGAGCGACCTGGATTTTCTGCGCAATCGCGAGTTGAACGAGGGCGGCAACGCAGCCCTCGCATGGCAGGTGCTGGCACCGGCCATGCGTGAAGGCAAGGTGCATCTGGTATACGACGCCGATGTGCCGCCTTTATATGTGCTGCTGGTTGAACGCGGCTGGCAAGCACTGCTGCCCGCATTGCTCGCGCTGTTTGGATGGTTGTGGGCGCGCGGTCAACGCTTCGGGCCGTTGCTGCCGATGGCCGTCGCACACCGACGCGCCTTGCGCGAGCATGTGCTGGCCGCCGGCGAATTCACTTTCCGGCGTGGGCGTACGACGGCGCTCTACGCGCCGTTGCGACGAGCCTTCGACGAACAGTTGCGGCGCGACGATCCGGCCATCGCGGCGCTCGACGGCGACGCACTGATCACGGCGCTGGCCACGCAGCGCCTGCGCCCGTTGGCGGAGATTCGCCAAGCCCTGAATCCCGTGAATCTGGGCCAGCCCGAACATTTTCTTGCCGCCATAAAAACCCTCACTGAATTGAGAATCCGAAAATGAGCCAGGAAACAGAAGCCGGCCAGTCCGGTCGCATCCGGCCGATCACCGGCGCGGCCTTGAGCGAGCGGTGTGATGCGATCCGCACGCAAATCGCGCAGGCCTTCGTTGGTCAGGCTGAAATCCTCGACCAGTTGTTGATCGCGCTGCTGGCGGGTGGTCACGTGTTGCTCGAAGGCGTGCCGGGATTGGGCAAGACCCTGCTGGTGCGCGCGCTCGCTGGCGCCTTGCAGTGCACGTATTCGCGCGTGCAGTTCACCCCGGACCTGATGCCGAGCGACGTCAGCGGTCACGCGTTCTACGATCCGAAAACCGAAGGGTTCAAGATCCGACGCGGTCCAGTGTTCGCGAACCTGCTGCTGGCTGACGAAATCAATCGCGCGCCGGCGAAGACGCAAGCAGCGTTGCTTGAGGCGATGCAGGAATTGCAGGTCACGATCGAGTCGCGCAGCTTTCCGCTTGAACCGCCATTCCTCTGCGTCGCCACGCAGAATCCCATTGAGCAGGAGGGCACGTATCCGCTGCCGGAAGCACAGCTTGATCGATTCCTGCTCAAGGTGTTGATGAACTATCCGGGGCTCGACGATGAAGTACGCATGGTCACCAGCGTCAGTCACGGCCGCAGCGCCAGCGATTTTGATCTGTCGCGCGTGCGTCAGGTGGCGACGCCGGCCGATATTCTCGCGATGCAACTTGGAACTGCACTCGTCCGCATCGACCCGGTCGTGCTCGACTACGCCGTGCGCATCGCGCGAGCGACGCGCGAATGGCCGGGTATCGCGATGGGCGCAGGTCCGCGCGGCAGTCTTGCCCTGGTGCGCGCAGGCCGTGCGCAAGCCGTGCTCGCTGGCCGCGACTTCGTTACGCCGGATGATCTGCGCGCGATTGCGAAGCCGGCGTTGCGTCATCGCTTGAGCCTGGCGCCCGAAATGCAGATCGAGGGACGCCGTGTCGACGACGTGCTCGAAGCGCTGTTGTTGAAGGTGGAAGCGCCACGCAAGTGAGGCCAACGCTTGCCTTCATTGCGGCTTTGATCGTCTGCGCGCTGCTGGGTGCGCTGGTTGCATTCGCGTGGCTGCCGATGCCAGTGTTTGTTGCTGCGTGTGGTGTGCTCATCCTGATGTCGGCAGTGGACGCGTTGCGCCTGCGCGCGCTGCCGACGCCAGCCGTCGCGCGCGAGCTGCCGCCGATTGTCCCCGTTGGTGTCGAACGGTCCGTATCCTTGCGGCTGCAGCACGCGGGTTCGGGCTCGTTGCGTGTCGATGTGCATGACCTGCATCCGGGCGACTGGCCCGTGTTCGGCTTGCCACGCCGGGTCGCGTTGCCTTCCGGGCGCGAGCTGGAACTGCCGTACCGGATCACACCGAGTGTGCGTGGCCTGTTCCATTTTGAAGGTTGCGTGTTGCGATTGGGTTCCCCCTTGCGCTTGTGGAAACAGCAGCGCGTGGTGCCGTTGCGCCAGAGCGTGCGCGTGTACCCCAACTTCGCACCGTTGGCCAAACTCGCCCTGGTGGGCGCCGAGCAGGCGTCACGCGTGGTCGGCGCACATTTGAAGCGTCGGCGTGGCGAAGGGACCGAGTTCCAGCAATTGCGCGAGTATCGGGTCGGCGATTCGCTGCGTCAGATCGACTGGAAGGCGAGTCAGCGCACGCGCAAGTTGATTTCACGCGAATACCAGGACGAACGTAACCAGCAGGTAATGCTCGTGCTCGACACCGGCCGCCGGATGCTTGCGCGCGATGGTGCACTCGCGCACTTCGATCACGTGCTCAATGCCGCGTTGATGGTCGCCTACATCGCATTGCGCCAGGGCGACGCGGTCGGCCTGCTGGCGTCGGGTGGCGAGTCGCGCTTCATGGCGCCGCGGCGCAGTCTCGCCACGGTCGATGCGCTGCTCAATACCGTGTTCGACCTCAACGCGCAGCCGGTCGCGACCGACTACCTGGAAGCGGCGACTCTGCTCGGTGCACGTCAATCGCGGCGCTGCCTGGTGTTGCTGATCACGAATGCGCGTGACGAAGATATCGAGGATCTGGCCGCCGCCGTGCGTCAGTTGCAGCGGCGCCATCTGGTCTGCGTCGCCAGTCTGCGTGAAGAGGTGCTGGATCGATCGTTGCAGCAGAACGTGCGCAATTTCGACGATGCGCTACATGTGGCCGCCATGGCGCAGTACATCGAGCAGCGCGCGCGCACGCATCGCACGCTGCGCGCGCAAGGCGCCGACGTGCTCGATGTGAGCTGCAGCGAGTTGCCGGCCGCACTGGTCGAACACTATCTGGCGATGAAGCGCGCGGCGCGACTTTGAGATCGCTTACGCTGCAACCATAACGGCCGTGAGCGCACATGTGGTCAGATGCAGCAACAGACCAAGGCATAAGGGAAGCAGATGGCGATCAACTGGTTTTACGCGGATACACAGAACCAACAACAGGGTCCGGTCGAGAAGACTTGGCTCGCGAGTGCATATGGGGCCGGTACGATCAACGCAAATACGCTGGTATGGCGCGAAGGTCTCGATAGCTGGGTGCCATTGCGTCAGGTGGCCACTCAGCTGGGTCTGGTGATTGTCGGTGCCGCACCGCCTCTGCCGGGATCGGGGCGCGCACCGACGCGCATTGCCAAGCCGACGTCGTCTTCGTCGGGCACGTGGGTGATCATCCTCGTGGTGGTGTTCGGTCTCATCGCCGTCATGGGCATCCTTGCCGCGATCGCATTGCCGGCGTATCAGGATTACACCGTGCGGGCGAAGGTGGCGAACGCATTCGTCCAAGCCGACGGGCTCAAGACTTCGGTGGCCGAGTTTTTCGAATCGCAGAAGCGCTGCCCGCGCAACGGCGAGGGCGGTATCGAAGCTGCCGACAGCTATGCGACCAACACGGTTGCGTCGATCGCGGTTGAAACGCTGAGCGATGACCAATGTGGCATCACGGTGACGCTCGTGGACACGGGCGCGCGCGGGATGGCAGGCAAGCAGTTCGTGTGGGCAATGAATGCCGGAGGCGAATGGCACTTCACCAGCGACCTTGCGGCCCGGTATCTGCCGCGATCGCTGCGTTCTTCGACGGAACCTTAGTCTCTCCTATTGAGCTGCGGCGCGAACGCTCCGCAGCTCGGCCGCATTGCTCTGCCGGCGCGCTACTCCGCTTCAGCTGCTTCGAGAGCTGCGTGTGTTTCCAGCCATGCTTCTTCGAGCACGCCGATGTCTTGCGTCAGCTGTCCCTGGCGGCGAACCAAGTCGGCGATCTGGTCGCTGCGACCACTTTCGTAGAGAGCCGGGTCGGCGAGCCTGGACTGGACATCGGTTCGCTCGCTTTCGAGCGTCGCCATCTGTTTCTCGATGCGACTGACCTGATTCTTCAACGGCGCGACGCGTGCGCGCTGTTCTGCGCGATCGCGTCGCGCGTCACGTTTCGTCTCGCCGGAGTTTGTTGTGGCCGATCCCGCTGGTGTACTGCGCAGGACAAGGCGCGCGTAGTCATCGAGGTCACCGTCGAACGGTCGCATCGAATGATCGCGCACCAGCAGGTAGTCATCGCAGACCGCTCGCAGCAGACCGCGATCGTGCGCCACCAGCACGACCGCACCGGAAAAATCCTGCAGCGCTTCGGCGAGCGCTTCGCGCGTGTCGATGTCGAGATGGTTGGTCGGCTCGTCGAGCAGAAGGAGATTCGGGCGTTCAAACACGATCAGGGCGAGCGCAAGGCGCGCTTTTTCGCCGCCGGAAAATCCGCGTACCTCGGACAGCGCACGTTCGCCGGCAAAGCCGAAGGTGCCGAGGAAATCGCGTGCGGCCTGCTCGCCCAATGCAGGCTGCATGCGCAGGATGTGCTGCACCGGTGTTGCCTCGCTGTCGAGCTGTTCGACTTGATGCTGTGCGAAATAGCCGATCACCAGCCCTTTGTTTTCGAGGCGCTGGCCGGAGAGCGGCGCGAGTGTGCCGGCGATGGTCTTGATCAGGGTCGACTTGCCGGCGCCATTGGCGCCGAGCAGGCCTATGCGGTCCCCCGGTCGCAGCGACAGGCGGACTTTCTCGACCACGCGGCGTTCGCCGTATCCGAGCGTTGCGTCATCCAGGGTCAGCAGCGGATCGGGCAGGGAGATCGGCGCGGCGAATTCGAATTCAATGCCCGATTCGGCGCGCACCGCGGCAATCTCGGTCATGCGCTCTAGCGCCTTGACCCGGCTCTGCGCCTGCCGCGCCTTGGTTGCCTGCGCCTTGAAGCGATCGACGAAGCGTTGCAGGCGCGCACGTTCGATCTGCTGACGCTCGTGCGCGACCTGTTGCTGTGCCATGCGTTCGGCGCGCTTGCGTTCGAACGTGCTGACGCTTCCGGCGAACAGTTCAGCGCTCGCGTCGGCGATATGCAGCACGTGCGAAACAACGTGGTCGAGGAATTCACGATCGTGCGAGACCACGATCAGCGTACCGGTATAGCGGCGCAGCCATTCCTCCAGCCACAGCACCGCGTCGAGGTCGAGGTGATTGGTCGGTTCGTCGAGTAGCAACAAGTCTGAGCGGCACATCAGCGCCTGGGCTAGATTGAGGCGCATGCGCCAGCCGCCCGAGAATTCGGACACCGCGCGCGCTTCGTCGCCAGGGCCGAAACCGAGCCCGTGCAGCAGCTCTCCGGCTCTTGCGCGTGCCGCGTAGCCGCCGATCGCATGCATGCGTTCGTGCAGCACGGCTTGGCGCGCTGCATCTTGGTCGGCTTCGGCCTCCGCGAGCGCGCGTTCGAGCGCGCGGAACTCGACGTCACCATCGAGTGCGTGATCGAGCGCGGAATGGCCGTACGCCTCGGCTTGCTGGCGCACGTGAGCGAGCGTCCAGTCGCGTGGGCGGCTGAAGTCGCCGCTGTCGGCGCCGAGCTCGCCGCCAATCAGGGCTAGCAAGCTGCTTTTGCCGCTGCCGTTGCGGCCGGTCAAGCCGACGCGCCAGCCCGGATGAACGAGAAAATTCGCCCCGTTCAGCAAAAGCCGGGAACCCCGACGTAGGTGAATGTTGTCAAAGCGCAGCATGGGGTCGAGTTTAGGGTGTGGGGTGCGGCGTTTGCCAACGCTTTGCGCCACGTACACAATACGCGGCCCCGCATGATGGCCAACGGGCCCTCGGGCCTACCTCAGCGGTCGTATGGCAATGCCGTCAGGCAGCCAGGCCGGCAAGACATTCGAAAACCCTCAGGAGTAGACATGACGCGTTTCGTGCAGAAGACCCTCGTTGCCGCGCTCGCGGCCAGTTTCGCGATTGGCGCCTATGCGCAGGATCCGGCCAAGCCGGAGATGGCGGGTGCAAAGCCGGCAGCGGCCGCGCCGGCGCCCGTTGCCATCGACAAGAACAAGATCAGCACCATGGTCGGCATGGACATTGGTAAGGGTCTGACCCAGATCAAGGACGATATTGACATCAAGGTTGTCGAACAGGCGCTGGAAGCGACGCTCAAGGGCGAGAAGACCACTCTGACCACAGAAGAAGCACTGGCCGTGCGCCAGTCCTTCATGCAGCAGATGCAGGCCAAGCGCGTTGCTGAGCAGAAGGTTGCGGCCGACAAGAACAAGAAGGAAGGCGTCGACTTCCTCGCCGCAAACAAGGGCAAGCCGGGCGTGAAGACAACCGCGTCGGGCCTGCAATACCTGGTCGAGAAGGAAGGCACCGGTGCGAAGCCGAAGGCCACCGACACGGTCAAGGTGAACTACCTCGGCACCAAGATCGACGGCACCAAGTTCGACAGCTCCTACGATCGCAACCAGCCGGCCACGTTTCCGCTCAATGGCGTGATCAAGGGCTGGACCGAGGGCATGCAGCTGATGCCGGTCGGTTCCAAGTACAAGCTGTTCATCCCGGCGGATCTGGGTTACGGCGAAAACGGTCCGGGTCCGATCGGCCCGAACGCGACGCTGATCTTTGAAGTCGAGCTGCTCGATATCGAGAAGCCGTCCGACAAGCCGGCTGCCGAAGCTGCCAAGCCGGGCATGAAGATCGATGCCGCCAAGCCCGCTGCGAAGCCCGCCGCCAAGCCGGCTGCCAAACCTGCCACCGACAAGAAGTAATCGGCATCTGTCATCCTGCAAGGGCGCGCCGCGAACCGGCGCGCCTTTCGCATTTTATGGCCATGGATGGCCGGTATGCCGGCAATGCAGGAGCTATTGCCGGCGCTGGCCATGGATGGCCGGTATGCCGGCAATGCAGGAGCAATTGCCGGCGCTGGCCATGGATGGCCGGTATGCCGGTCGGCTGGCGTTCCTGACGCCAACAGACACTTCCCACATCCCTGTGGGTCGCAATGCAGGAGCAATTGCCGGCGATGGCCGTCGCGTGGTTTTTCGCAACCGCTAGAATACGCGTCCGGAAAACAGGAAAAATTCGCATGCGCGTCACGATTTTCGGAACCGGCTACGTCGGCCTCGTTACTGGCACCTGCCTCGCCGAGGTTGGCAACAACGTGGTCTGCGTGGACGTTGATGCGGCCAAGATCGCGCGACTGGAGCGCGGCGAGATACCCATCTATGAACCGGGTCTGGAGCCTCTGGTCCGTGCCAATCATGCGAACGGCCACCTGAAATTCACCACCGATGCGGTCGCCGCGATCTCGCATGCGCAGATCATCTTCATCGCCGTCGGCACGCCACCGGATGAGGATGGCAGTGCGGACCTATCGCACGTGTTGACGGTCGCACGCACGATCGGAAAGTTGCTGTCGCGATATGCAGTGGTGGTCAACAAGTCGACCGTGCCGGTCGGCACGGCGGACGCCGTCCGGGCTGCCATGGCGAGTGAACTGGCAGCACGCGGCAGCGAGGTCGCATTCGATGTCGTCTCCAATCCGGAATTCCTCAAGGAAGGCGACGCGGTTCAGGACTGCCTGCGCCCGGATCGCATTGTCGTAGGAGCCGACAGCGCGCGCGCCGTGGAGGCGCTGAAAGTCCTGTACGCGCCATTCAACCGCAACCACGAGCGCATCGTGTTGATGGATGTGCGCTCAGCCGAGCTGACCAAATACGCGGCGAACGCAATGCTCGCGACCAAGATCAGCTTCATGAACGAGATGGCGAACATTGCTGAACAGGTAGGGGCCGATATCGAGCAGGTGCGTCGCGGTATCGGCTCGGACCCGCGTATCGGCTATCACTTCATCTACCCGGGAGCGGGTTATGGCGGCTCGTGCTTCCCGAAAGATGTCAAGGCGCTCGAATACACGGCGCGAGCACATGCCTACGAGCCTCATCTCTTGACGGCGGTCGAGGCCGTCAATGCGGCGCAAAAGAAAAAATTGTTTGCGCTCATCGAGCGTCATTTCGATGGCGCGCTCAACGGACGCACGATTGCGCTTTGGGGGCTAGCCTTCAAGCCGAACACTGACGACATGCGCGAGGCGCCCAGTCGCACCTTGCTGGAACAGCTATGGGCGGCCGGCGTGACGGTGCGCGCCTACGATCCCGAAGCGGCGCAGGAAACCAGTCGCTTGTATGGCCAGCGCGGGGATCTGGTCCTGTGCGAACAGCAATACGCAGCACTCGAAGGCGCCGATGCGCTGGTCATCGTGACCGAATGGAAGACGTTCCGCAGCCCGGATTTCGAGCGCATGCGTGCCTCGCTGAAGGAAGCCGTGGTCTTTGACGGGCGCAACATCTTCGAACCGAAGGCAGTCGAGGAGGCAGGTCTGGCTTACTACGGCATCGGCCGAGGCCGTAGCGTGTGTGCCATGCGGCCGCCTTCGGACTGACACGCGGATAGCGTAGGCAGCTGAGCGGTACGCACACGTATCGCAGTTGAGCCGATGATCACGTTTGGGTGCGGTTCAGACCGCTAGACTGCGCCACTGATCGCCGGGGATTGCTTATGCGCGCACGACAGGTTTTGCTGTGGCTGGTTTTTATGGGCGCCCTGGTTGCGATGGGAGAGACGCATGCCCACGTCTACGACCATCTCTACGCGAACGGCTTTGACGTGCCGGCCGATGCCCCCGCCAGCGATGCAGAGGCGGCGCGCTTCCTGACCCAGGCGACCTTTGGCCCTACTACGGCGGAAATCGCGCGCTTGCGCGGGTTCGGATACGGCGAATGGATCGCGCAACAACTTTCCGCGCCAACCACACTCGCGCGTCCATTCGTGCAGCAAGTGATTGCAGCGCGTACGTCCGGGGGGCAAAGCATCAGCCAAAACCAGCGCCTGGATCGGTGGTTCTGGACGGCTACCTATGCGAAAGACCAGTTGCGTCAACGCATGGCATTTGCGTTGAGTCAGATCTTCGTGGTCTCCGACCAAAGCAGCTCGATCTCGCAAGACTACATTCCAATGACTGAGTACGAGGACCTCCTCGCTCGGGACGCGTTCGGGGCCTACCGCAGCCTTCTAGGCGACGTCACCTACAGCCCGACCATGGGCAAATACCTCAGCCACTTTCGCAATCAGAAGCCCAGTTCAACGACGCAGCCCGACGAAAATTACGCGCGCGAGGTGATGCAGCTGTTCTCGGTGGGGCTTGTGCAGCTCAATCTGGATTTCTCACCCGTGCTCAACGCTGGCAACCCGATTCCGACCTACGACCAGACCGTCATCACGCATACCGCCAAGGTGTTCACCGGTTTCACTTACAGCGACGCGCCAACCAATCCCGCGAATTTCTACGGTGGAGCGATCACTGCAGCCGGTTCCTACAATCCGATGGCGTGCTGGGGCACCGAGTTGTTCGCCACAGGCAACAACATGCGCCATGACACCACCGGCGACGACGGTACGCTCAACACACCAAAGACCGTGCTAGGGGGCTTGACGCTTGCAGCCGGGCGTTCCTGCGCGCTGGACGTTGGCGATGAACTGGACATCATCGCTGGCCATACCAATGTCGCGCCGTTCATTTCCCGCCAGCTGATCCAGCGTTTTGTCACCAGCAATCCTTCGCCGGCCTACATTGAACGCATCGCCAATGTGTTCGAGGACAACGGTACCGCGCAGCACGAACGCGGCGACCTCGGCGCCGTGATCCGCGCGATCCTGCTCGATACCGAAGCGCGCATGCCACCTGCCGACGTCAGCTATGGCAAGTTGCGCGAGCCGCTGCTGCGCCTGACCGCGCTGTGGCGTGCGTGGGATGCGCAACCGCAGGCGCCGAACGCGTATGGCGAAGTCGTCATGATCGCCGGCAATTCCTTCCTCTCGACGATGGGTCAGAAGCCGCTGGGTTCGCCAACCGTTTTCAATTTCTACGAGCCCGACTACCAGCAGCCGGGGCCGTTTGCAGACCAGGACCTGTATTCGCCGGAATTGCAGATCACCAACGAATCGTCGACCTATTCAACCGGCAACCTTTTCTACAACTTCACCCGGCGTGCCTATGTCGGGGTGAACCTGCCGCCCGACAATCAGACGCTGCCTACCGATCGCCCCTTGCTCAATCTGGCAACGCTGGCGGCGAATGTCGCGACGCCCGCAACCATGGTCGACATGGCGAACGCGCGCATGCTCTACGGCAGCATGAGTCCAAATATGCGCACGACCTTGATCAACATGCTCGACTATATGAGCGGAGCGAGTGCGCAGGAAAAAGCCTGGTCGCTCGTTTACATGATCTCCCTTTCACCCGAATACGCGACTCAGCGCTGAGGACTCCCCATGTCGATCGATCGCCGCAGCCGTCGCGATTTCATTCGCCAACTTGCGTGTCTTGCCGCCAGTGGCGGTGCCGCAGCACTCATTCCGCAGTTGCGCATGATGGGAACCGCGCTTGCTGCCTCAGCGCCTTCCTCATTGAGCGGTTACCGAGCGCTGGTCTGCGTCTACCTTGCCGGCGGCAATGACGCGTGGAACATGCTGGTTCCCTACGACCAGTCCCGCTACGACATCTATGCCGCTTCCCGCAGTGGCACCTACGACGCGACAACCAACCCCGGCGGGCTTGGCTTGCCGCGCCCGTCGACGGCGGCACAGATCGCAGCGCAAGTCGTCACCGATTCGGCGACTTCGCAGCAGTACTTCCTCAACTCGAAAATGCCGGAGATCAAGAACCAGTACGCGGCCGGGCGCGTCGCTTTCGTTGCCAATACCGGCCCGCTGACCAAGCCGATCACCAAGGCCGACTACGCCACGGTTTCCAATCGCCCGCCGCAGCTGTATTCGCACAGCGATCAGGAAAACCTCTGGCATGTGGGTACTGCAGCGAACAACCGTTTCGGCTGGGGTGGTTCCTCGATGGCGAAATTGCGCGCGCAATTCCCGCCCGCGAACAACGCGATCCTTTCACCGTGCATCTCGATTTCCGGCAGTAACAAATTTGAGGTGGGCACGCAGCTCTTTCCGTACCAGATGTCGTCATCATCGAGCGGTACGACCAATCCGCTCTCGCAGCTGTCGGGGGTATGCAATCCGACCAACTGCACCGGAACGTCTGGCCAGCGCGACGTCGCCCTGAACCATCTGCTGCAAGACACCTACCAGGACATGTTCACGAACGAGTACGCGACGACGTTCGAGCGGGGGCGGGATTTGTTCGCCTTGTTGTACGACGGCCTTTCCCATGCGGACGGACAGATAACGACGCCATTTGTGACCACCAACAACTCGCTTGCCGGCCAGCTCCTGTCGGTGGCGCGGATGATCAGGCTCAGTCGCAAGAACAACTATGCGGCGCGCCAGATCTACTACGTCCGGCTCGGGGGATTCGATATGCATTCCGACCTCATGGGTACGGGTGCCAACGCGCACGGCGCCTTGTTGGCCAAGGTGTCCACAGCGCTGCAGTCGTTCTCCGACGCGATGGCCGAAATCGGCGCGACGAATGACGTCACCGCATTCACCATGAGCGAGTTCGGCCGCACGCTGTCCTCCAACGGCAACGGCTCCGATCACGGCTGGGGCAGCATCCAGATGGCCATGGGGGGCGCCGTGCAGGGTGGCCGTCTGTACGCCGACGGTGGCGGCCCGATCACCGGTTTCCCCAATCAGTCGCTCAACAACAGCGGCAATTTCTCGCGTGGCCAGTTCATCCCCGGCATCGCCGTCGAGCAGTACGCGGCGACCCTCGCACGCTGGCTTGGCGTCACGTCGAGCACTGATCTCGACGCGATCTTTCCGAATCTCGCGGGTTTCAATGCTTCCTTCCGGAATCTCGGCTTTCTGGGGTGATGCGAGATCCTGCCGTGTCGGTGCTCATGTCTGTGCCGAGGAGTCATCGCGCGATTCTGACTTGCTTGCTGACAGCTCTCATGCCGCTTATCGTCTTCGCGCGTGGAAGCGCAATCGAGCCTGCGGCGAGCGGCTGCACGAATCTCGACGCCGTGCCGGTCCAGTTCACGATCGACTATCAGTCCGCGATCCAGGGCATTTTCGACAACCATTGCATCGAGTGTCATTCCGGTGACCCGCCATTGCCGGCAGACCTCGATCTCAGTGCGGGCGGCTCCTGGTCGCATGTGTTCAATGTCCTCAGCTCGCAGGACCCTGCCTTCACCCGCGTTGTACCGAATCACCCCGATCAGAGTCTGTTGTTCCTCAAGGTCAATTGCGACAATCCGGGCGTCTTCAATCGCATGCCTTTTGGCCGGGATCCGCTGCAACCGGAGGAGCAGGCCTTGATCTTCGACTGGATTGCCGCGGGTGCGCCATCGACGACGACCGACGTCATCTTCAGCGGCGGATTTGAAGTACGCGGCTGAGCGTGTCGCGACGGACGCAAGCTGTACCGGCCTGAGCTGCGCGGTTACTATTCGCGACCCCTTCGACACAGGGAAGGGGCTGGGCCATAGCGAAAACCGGAGCAGTGTGACGCGCATGAGCAACAAGAGAGCATTGATCACCGGCGTGACCGGCCAGGATGGCGCCTATCTCGCCGAACTGCTGCTGGCCAAGGGTTACGAGGTTCACGGCCTAAAGCGCCGTGCGTCGTCGTTCAACAGCGAGCGCATTGATCACCTCTATCACGAGCTCGACGAAGGTCGTCCCGGCGTACGCCTGCACTACGGCGACATGACCGATTCGCTGAGCTTGCTTCGCGTGATCCAACAGGTGAAGCCGGACGAAATCTACAACCTCGCGGCGCAGAGTCACGTCGCGGTTTCGTTCGAGGAACCCGAATACACCGCGAATGCGGATGGCCTCGGCACTCTGCGTGTGCTCGAAGCCATGCGCAGCCTCGGTCTCGGCGATCGCTGTCGTTTCTACCAGGCGTCGACATCGGAACTCTACGGCCTCGTGCGCGAGACGCCGCAGCGTGAGACCACGCCGTTCCATCCGCGCTCGCCGTATGGTGTGGCCAAGCTGTATGCGTATTGGATCAGCGTGAACTACCGCGAAGCGTACGGTATGTACGCGTGCAACGGCATCCTGTTCAATCATGAATCTCCGATCCGCGGCGAGACCTTTGTCACGCGCAAGATCACGCGCGGTCTGGCACGCGTCGCCTGCGGACTGCAGCATTGCTTGTATCTGGGTAATCTCGACGCCAAACGCGATTGGGGCCATGCGCGCGACTTCGTCGAGGCGCAGTACCTGATCCTGCAGCAGGACCAGCCAGCAGACTACGTCATCGCAACCGGGATCCAGCACTCGGTTCGCGAGTTCGTCGTACTCTCTGCGCGTGAGATGGGCATCGAACTCGAGTTCCTTGGCGCGGGCGCAGACGAGCACGCAGTCGTCGCCAGTGTCGCCAGGGTGGGCGCGAAGTTGAAGGCGGGCGACGTCGTCGTGCGCATCCATCCGCAGTACTACCGACCGGCCGAAGTCGAGACCCTGTTGGGTGATCCGACCCTGGCGCGAGAGCGCCTGGGCTGGACCCCGAAGACCAGTTTTGCCGAACTCGTGCGCGAAATGGCGGCGGCCGACCTCGCCCTGGCGGAGCGTGAGGCGGCGGGCGCCATCGGCGCGCGTCACGGTCGCCATCTGATTGAGAAGCTGCCAGGCTGATTGCGATGTCTACTTCGCTGGAAGAGCGCCTGACCGAACTTGAGGTGCGTATCGCCTTCGTCGACGATACGATGAACATCTTGAGCGAGGCCGTAGCGACCCACGACCGTTATCTGCACGACATGCGCAACGCAATGGAGCGACTGCGCAACGAGCTGGTAGCAGTGCGCGGCACGCTCGCCAGCGACCCGCATAACGAACCACCACCACCGCACTACTGAGGCCGGCTGCTTTCACGCAAGCCGAATCGATTCGAACCGCGCTGCATCGATCCCATGTCCAACTCCCTCCGTGACCAATTGCTGAAGGCCGGCTTCGCCGCGCCGCCGAAACCCGAGCCGCCCAAACCGACGCAGCGGCCGCAGAGACCGCCGTCGCACGCGCAACCCAGGTCTGGGCAGCCCAAGCCTGCGCAGCCCAGGCATGCGCAGACGCGACCGGGTCAACCCAGGCCTGCGCCACATGCTTCGACGCGGGATCGCTCCGACATCGATCTGGCCAAGGCCTATGCGTTGCGCGACAAGACCGAGCGCGAAGCGCGTGAACGCGAACAGCGCGAGACCGAACAGCGTGCGCGCGAGAAGAAGGAGCGCAAACAGAAGCTCGCGAGCGCACTCGCCGGAAAGGGCGTCAACGATGCGAGCGCCGATATCCCGCGTCATTTCCCGCATACGAACAAGATCCGCCGCATCTATGTCACGGCCGAACAGTTGCCGCGGCTCAACGGTGGCGAACTGGCGGTTGTGCAGTTTGCTGGTCGCTACTTGATGGTCACGCGGGAAACGGCGCTGATCGTTCAGGCGATCGACGCGGAAGCGCTCGTCCTGCTGTGCGACCCGCACGCTGCCGACGAGGATGGCGTTCCCGCCGACCTCGTCTGGTAAAGCGGATCGCCGAAGCGTTTTCCGGCACACCGCGACATACGCGAGTCGAGACACGGCACTCGGATTTGGCAGCGCGCTGGGTAGACGATGCGCACATGAGAAACCCAACGCCACCTTTCATTCTTCGCGTCGCCGTCCTTTGCCTGCTGCAGCTGGCGCCCATCGCCGCGGCGGCGGCGCCGTTGCCTCGCTTCACGCAGCCCAATTCGATCTGGAACACCGATGTCAGCACTGCCACGCTGAGATCAAATTCCACTGCGATGATGACCCACCTCGGCACGGCTTTTAACGGACCCTGGGGCGACACCCGCAATTTCGATTTCCAGATCGACTTCGGCATGTACGTGCTGCACGCAAACGCGTCCACCCCGACCTGGCCGATCGTCGCGTATCCGGACGAGGCCAGCTACTACACGCCCGACTGCGACGCGACCGGGTCTCCGTTTCCGGTGCCTGCCGTCGGCGGAATCGAAGCAACCGATCCGCCATCGCTCACGTTCTGCGATGCGGACAACGAGGATTGCCACCTGTTGGTGGTCAACGACACGACCAAGATATTGTACGAGTCGTATGCGACCGAATCGGCTGATGCCTCGGGCATGCAATCGATCTGCGGGCTGAAGTGGGACCTCGCCAAAGTCTATCCGCGTTATGGGCGTGGCGAGCACTGCACCAGCGCGGACGGTGCCGGATTCCCGATCGCCCCGCTGCTGTTCAACGCGGATGAGGTGTGGACTGCGGCGCAGGCACACGGCGACCTCGGCCATGCGATCCGCTTCATCGTCGGCAACAACCGCATGGCCAACGACAAGTATGTGCACCCCGCCTCGCACGGCACATTGGCAACCTCGGACAACAACGCCAACGCGGTTCCCTACGGCTCGCGCCTCAAGCTCAAGCAGTTGTTCAACGTGAACGCCTTCAGCAGCAACGAGTCGGTGCGTGTGATTTTACGCACGCTGCAGAAGTACGGCATGTTCCTGTCCGACGGTGGCGGCATTCCGCTGACAGCAGAAGCGGACAATTTCACCACGCACAAGTGGGCGGATGCCAATGTCAACGTCGATTCGCACTCGCTGTTCGGCATCAAGCCGACAGACTTCGAGGTGGTCGAGGCGGGCGATCCGATGACGGTCACCTACGATTGCGTGCGCACGCCCGACGATTTCATCTACATCGACGGCTACGATTACTAAACCACCCCACCAAGCGTGGCTCAGAAATCCATGAAGTAACCACCGTTCACCGGGATGTTCGCGCCGGTGATGAAGCCCGCGTCGTCGGCGGCAAGAAAGTCGACGGTCCGCGCGATCTCGCGCGGCTCGCCAAGCCTGCCGACGGGGATGTTCGCGATGATCTGGTTGCGGATGTCCTCCGGCACGGCCATGACCAGCGCGGTCGCACAATAGCCGGGTGAGACGCTGTTGACGGTCACGCCTTTCTTGGCGACTTCGCGCGCGAGCGCCATCGTGAACCCGTGCATGCCGGCCTTCGCGGCCGAATAGTTGGTCTGGCCGAACTGTCCCGTCTGTCCATTCACCGACGATATGTTGACGATGCGGCCAAAGCTCTGGTTGGTCATGCCATCGACGACATGGCGGCACATGTTGAACACGCCTTCGAGGTTGACCCTGAGCACGTCGCCCCATTGCTCGGGGCTCATCTTGCGCAATGAGGTGTCACGCGTAATGCCCGCGGCGTTGACCAGGATCGACACGACGCCATGCGCTTCCTGGATGCGTGAGGTGAAGTCGGCGCAGCCATTGAAATCCGTCACGTTGAGCGGTTCGAACACGATGGCGTCGCCAAATTCCTTCACGTCTTCGCGAAAGGCTTCGACTCGCTCACCGCGTGAAGCGAGATCGGCCGCGATGACCTTGCGCCCGGAGTGGGCCAGATATTTGCAGATTTCGGTGCCAAGCCCACCAATTCCGCCCGTGACGACGGCGACGCGTGTACTCATCGATGGCCTCTCGCTCGTGCGCTGCGGCATCGTTCGCCGCAAGAATTTGTTGCGACGCAATGGTATGCGTCGCTGGAACTGCCGTTACCGGATCGAGCCGAACGACTCAGGGCTTGGCGTCTTTCTTCGGCTTGCCGGCGTCCGGCGCGTTTTCACGCACGGTATTGGCGGCAGCGGTGAGGAAGCCTTGCTGCAGCGACTTCCACAAGTCCACATTGCGTTCGGTCAGACCATTCAACATGGACCACGGTGTCTGCCCGAGGATGTTGTTGAGCTGGCTGCGGAACTGCTGCTGCTGGTCCATGAAGATCTGCAAACTGCGTTCGAGATAACCGCCCATGAAGCCCTGCAGAGAGTCGCCGTAGAAACGGATGACCTGCGAGAGCAGTTTGGTGGTGAACATCGGTTCGCCGCGATCCTCGTATTCCGAGATGATCTGCAGCAGGACCGAGCGGGTAAGGTTCTCGCCGGTTTTGGCGTCGCGGACCTCGAACTCCTCGTTGTCGATCACCAGCTGGCGAACTTCCTCCAGCGTGATGTAACTAGAGATCTCGGTATCGTAGAGACGGCGATTCGGGTACTTCTTGATGATGCGGAGTTCGGTCATCGCACAACGCTAGCAGAATGTGCGGCGGCGCACCAGTTTTAGATGGTGCGGGGCACACCTGTTTGGGGGCTTGGGGGAAGGCGTTTGTGGGGGCAGTGGGATCGGTAGGAGCGGAACGAGACGTGATCCCTGTACCCCTCCCCTTCAAGGGGAGGGTTGGGTGGGGATGGGTTTCATGCAAATCGCGCCTCAAAATGCGGTTCAAAAAAGCAGCTGAGAATCGACGCGCGTGGAACGAATGATCCTCGCGTGCGCCGTCCATGGCTCTTTCGACGCCATCCCTGACTTGCCATCCGTGGCCGACCCGCCCGTTCGGCATCCTGCCTCACCAGGTAAACGCCGCAGCCGATGCCGGAGGGCATCGGCTAAGTGCGGCGAAAGATCCTCGCGTGCGCCATCCATGGCTCTTTCGACGCCATCCCTGGCTTGCCATCCGTTGCCGACCCGCCCGTTCGGCATCCTGCCTCACCTGGTGATGTGCGCAGCAGATGCCGGAGGGCATCTGCTGATCGCGCACATCACCAACCCATGTATTGCCCGCCGTTGATGGCGAGATTGGCGCCGGTGATCCAGCGCGCTTCCTCGGCCGCAAAGAAGCCTACCGCGTAGGCGATTTCGTCGGGTTCGCCAAGGCGCCCGACTGGAATCTGCGCGACGATCTTCGCGCGCACGTCTTCAGGCACTGCCATGACCATGTCGGTGCCCACATACCCGGGCGAGACGGTGTTCACGGTAATGCCGAATTTAGCGTTCTCCTGCGCCAGCGAGATCGTGAAACCGTGCATGCCTGCTTTTGCAGCGGCATAGTTGGCTTGGCCGTATTGGCCTTTCTGGCCGTTGATCGAGCTGATCTGCAAGATACGGCCCCACTTCCGGCTGCGCATGCCCTCGATGACCGGGCGGGTGACGTTGAAACAGGAGCCGAGGTTGGTCGCAATCACTTCCTGCCATTGCAGCGCGGTCATCTTGTGGAACGTCGTGTCGCGCGTGATGCCGGCATTGTTGATGAGGATGTCGACCGGGCCGAGCTGGCGCTCGACCTCCTTGACCATCGCTTCAGACGACGCAGCATCGGCGACGTCGCCCGCTGCAATCACGAATTCAAACCCGTCCTTGCGTTGCGCTTCCTGCCAAACCTTGGTTTTCGCCTCATCGCGATAGTTGGTAGCGACCTTGTGGCCGAGTTTCGCGAGATGGCGGCAGATGGCCGTGCCGATTCCGCCGGTTCCACCGGTGACCAGGGCGATGCGCGTCGTCATGACTCGTACTCCTTCGTTATTGTTGGTGGCGACGCCGCGTGCGTCGCCACGATTGTGCCCGCCGCATCAGCAAACTTCCTTCCGCACTGCCGCATTCGACGCCGGTACGGCGCCAATGCGAGCGATGCGCTTTTCGTCGAAGTCCTGAGCGGTCTGGGAGAGTAGCACTGCGGGATGACGCGCCGTAGACATGGGCTGACCAAGGAAGTGCAGTGCAGCGCGCAGCGCGGGGAGCGGATCACGCGCGTCGACTGCGAGCGCGCGATCCTGCTTGCTCAATTTGCGTCCCACGTGGTCGAGCGCGAGCGGCAGGTGTGCGTAGTGAGATTGCGATAGACCGAGCAGACGTTGCAACAAGATCTGCCTCGGCGTCGAGTCGAGCAGATCGGCGCCGCGCACAACCTGCGTTATCGCCTGCGCGGCATCGTCGACGACGACAGCCAGCTGGTAGGCGCAGACACCCTCCGCGCGCCAGACGACGAAGTCGCCGACTTCGCGGCGCAGATCCTGCGTGATCGCGCCCTGGATCGCGTCCTCGAAGGCGACAGTTTCATCGCGTACGCGAACGCGCCAAGCCGGCGCGCGCGCTCCCGGCTGCGCAATGCACTCGGCTGGGTGAATGCCGGCGAAAGGTTCGAGATCGCTGCGACTGCACCAGCAGCGATAGGCATGGCCCGCAGACGCCAGGTTCCTCAACGCATCCGCGTAGATATCCGAACGCCGGCTCTGATGGATGACCTCACCGTCGGATTCGAGTCCGAACGCAGCAAGCGTGTGCAGGATGTCGTACGCAGCTCCCGAGATTTCGCGTTCACGATCCAGATCTTCCATGCGCACGATCCATTCGCCGCCGGCCGCGCGCGCGAACAGCCAACTGCCGAGTGCGGCGACCAGGGAGCCGAAGTGCAGCGATCCAGTAGGCGAGGGAGCGAAGCGTCCGCGGTACATGGGAAGCCGTGAATGGAGAAGGATGATTGCGCCAGAAAGTCAGCACGCGCGTGCCGCCCGTCATGCTTGAGTTCAGTGCAGGTGCGCCACATTATGCCGCCATGTGCAGCTTGCACGCTCGCAGGAGTTACGTCCCATGATGCGCGTCCTACTTTTCGTTGGCACCAATATCGCGGTGCTCGTGCTGCTCAACATTGTGCTGTTCATCGCGCAGGGCGTGTTCCATGTCCGCCTCGGGAATTACTCCGGATTGTTGCTGATGGCCGCTGTGTTTGGCATGGGCGGCTCGTTCATTTCACTCGCGATGTCGAAATGGATCGCCAAGCGCACGACCGGTGCGCAGGTGATCACCGAGCCGCGCAATGAATCCGAACGCTGGCTGCTCGACACGGTGCGCAGCGAAGCGCAGAAGGCCGGGATCGGCATGCCGGAAGTGGCCGTTTACGAAGCGCCGGACATGAATGCATTCGCCACCGGCATGAGCCGCAACAGTGCGTTGATCGCGGTCAGCACAGGCTTGCTTCAAAGCATGGACCGCAACCAGGTGCAGGCCGTGCTCGGCCACGAGATCACCCACGTTGCGAACGGCGACATGGTGACGATGGGCCTGATCCAGGGCGTGCTCAACACCTTCGTGATTTTCTTCGCGCGCATCATCGGAACGGTGGTCGACAACGCGTTGAGCGGCAACCGCAACAGCGAGGGCAGCGGTGGCGGTTTCTTCTATTTCATCATCGTGATGGTGCTGCAGGTCGCACTGGGCTTCCTCGCTTCGCTCATCGTCATGTGGTTTTCGCGCTGGCGCGAATTCCGTGCCGATGCCGGGGGTGCACATCTCGGCGGTCGCGACAACATGATCTCGGCGCTGCAGCGACTGGCCGGCAATCAAGGCGAAACCGCCTTGCCAAAAGCGATCCAGGCGTTCGGCATTTCCGGACAAGGCGGCCTCAGCCGTCTGCTCATGAGTCACCCGCCGCTGGAGGAGCGCATCGCGGCATTGCGAGCAGCCTGATCCGTCGGAGAGCGGCGTGCGGGAGCGACGGAAGTCGCGATGCTTTGTTGAATGAAGTGCCCAAAGCATCGCGGCTTCCGCCGCTCCCACAGCGTTCTACGCCGCAGCGTGACTAAGGATCTTTTCCGGTTCCTGCAGGAAGTTGCCCTGCACGAAGTTCACGCCACAGCTGAACAGGATCGACATGCTCGCCGCGTCCTCGACGAATTCGGCGACCGTCAGCTTGCCGGCGTGATGCGCCTGCTCGCAGATGTCCTTGATCTTGTCCTGGTTGTCTTTCTGCTTGGGCAGATCGGCCATGAAATTGCGGTCGATCTTCAGGTAGTGCGCCGGAATGTGCTTGAGCAGCTGGAATGAATTGAGGCCGGAGCCGAA
>JBDSFA010000229.1:0-11647 GCA_039919785.1 Dokdonella sp.
GGCATTCGGGCCTGCGCGAAGACTACAGCCCGACCTACTACGCCGCCTTTCTGATCGACCCCGACGGCAACAACGTGGAAGCGGTCCACAGCACCTGAGCACGCGCAGGCATCGCTGCTGCATTTTAAAATCACCCGGACGCGCGGGCGCGTCGCTGCACGATCCAGCGCGCCGCGCCCTCACCTGCCATGCGTCCACTGGCGAAACACGCGCTCAGGAGATAGCCACCCGTCGGCGCTTCCCAGTCGATCATTTCGCCGCAGCAAAAAACACCCGGCGTCGCCGTTGCCATCAAGCGTTCGTCGAGCGCATCGAAGCGCACGCCGCCTGCGCTGCTGATCGCTTCCTCGATCGGACGCGGGCGCTGCAGCGTCAGCGGCAGCGACTTGATCGCCGCGGCGAGACGCGAGACATCCTGTTGCTCGGTTTTTGAAAGCACTTCGTAGAGGAGTCCCGCCTTGACGCCTTCGATACCGGCATGTCGTCGCAGATGCTCGCTCAGCGAACGACCGTTGCGCGGGTGTGCAAGATCGCGCTGGAGACGTTCGAGATCGCGACCCGGTGCCAGATCGAGATGGATGCACGTGGTGCCGACGGCAGCAATGGCGTCGCGCAGCGGCGCGCTGAAAGCATAAATCAAACTGCCTTCGACGCCATGGGCGGTGACAACGAACTCGCCCTGCTTGCGCCGCATCGCGCCAGTCGCGTCTTGCCATTCGATCACGACGGGCTTGACCGGATGGCCAGCGTGGCGCGACGCGAAATGCTCACTCCACGCCACGTCGAAGCCGCAATTGGCTGGCACCAGCGGCGCCACGGCAATGCCACGATCTTCGAGTATCGGTGGCCACGTTCCATCCGAACCCAGCACCGGCCAGCTACCGCCACCCAGCGCGAGCACGACCGCATCGGCGGCAACGGCCACCATCTGGCTTGTGTGTAGAAAGCGCAAGGCGCCTCCCGTATCCCAGCCCTGCCAATCGTGATTCATGTGAAAGCGCACACCGCTCGCGCGCAGGCGGCGCAGCCAACCACGCAGCAAGGGCGCCGCCTTCAGATCCTGCGGAAACACGCGCCCGGAGGTGCCCACGAATGTCTCGATACCCAGATCGCGCGCCCACGCGCGCAACGCGTCCGCGTCGAATGCGCGCAGCCAGCGCGTCACTTCCTTCTGGCGCGAACCATAGCGCGTCACGAAGGTATCGAATGGGTCGGCGTGTGTGAGGTTGAGCCCACCCTTGCCCGCGATGAGGAACTTGCGCCCGACCGAACCCATGCGGTCGTAGACATCGACCTCGACGCCGGCTGCACGCGCGGTCTCCGCCGCCATCAGTCCGGCGGGGCCGCCGCCGATGATTGCGAGCGAAGGTTTCGTGTCGCTTGCGATCGGCATGCGCTGACTCAAGCGCCGACCTGCGCAAGCCAGTCCTGCAGGTTGTAGTAATTCGTCACTCGCGCGATACGACCATCGCGAATGTCGAAGAATGCACCACCCGGCAGTACATAGTTCTGACCGTGCGCGGGCGGCAGACCCTCATCGGCGATTTTGTAGCTGCCGTGCACGACATACTCGGCCGCTGCGCGCGCGCCGTCGGGACTGCTCATGACGACGACATTCCGTAGTTGCTCGGAGTAGCAACGGGCCATTCGCACGAGAAAAGCGCTGAACGCGCTACGCCCGCGCTCGCGCGAGCCCTGGTTGAGGTCGTGCACGACCTCTTCGTCGAGCAGACCGAGCATCGCCTCCCAGTCACCACGGTTGAAGGCGGTGTAGTAGTTCTCGATCAAGCTGAGTGTGTCGTGCATGGCGTGGCGTCATCCGGCGGCAGTTGGGCCGCAGACGCGCGTTCGGGCGAATCTGTCAGGCCATCGTTCGTTTCATCGCTGCCGAGCGTGCCCGGTGCGACAGGTTGGACCAGATATCGTAACTCGCGCCGATGGCAAACGACGTCGTCGCCATCCCGAGCGATGCTGCGCCACTGCCGATGAAGTACGCGTATCCGCCGATACACAGCGGCAGATACAGCAGCACGCTAGTGACCAGGCCGGGCGAGTACCGTCGTGTGCGCCAGCTGCCGACGATATGCAGCAATGCGTTCGCGCCAAGGATGGCCGCGATGATCAGCCACACCGAAAGGCCTCGCGACCAGTCCGGACCAAGCCAGCCCAGCACGGCGCCGGCTGCGAGGAGGATGCCGTTTGCCGCGATTGCGAAGCCGCGCGTGAAGCTGAGCCGGTTCTCGGGTCGATAGGCGCGAAACCAGTCCGAAAATCCACCCGGCCAGAAAAACTCCTCGACTACATGCAACGAGGCGCAGATCAGCGGTAGCCAGTAAACGAGATTCATCTCACCGCCCTCCCTGGATCTAGCGGATGAAATGATGGGAGGCGCCGCTCCAATGAAACGCCCAGAACAAGCCGAACGCCATCCAGAACAATTTCTTGAGGCCACGCGCGAGCAGCCAGGCAACACCGATCGCGAGCAGGACCGGCATGTATTTCTCCAGCGTCTCGCGCTGCGGTGTGGAAAGGTTCGGGATCTGGATATTCATGACGATCTCCTGCGCACCGGAACGGGTGCGGGAGGATCATCTCGATTCCGGATAGTGGAAATCAGGGGTGGACGTCAGTGATCGCGGGTGATGTCTGTCATGCGCCGCTGGCGCAGAATCCCTTCCGCTGACATGACTTGCAGGGAAGAATTCCTCGCGATGCGGAAATGCAAGCGCAGCAAACAACCCAGACAGCGGCGCAATCCGCAGCTAGCCCTTTCCAGGGGCACACCACTCGCGAGCTCCACCATGCGCCGCCAGCGTCAGTGGAGGGCGCAAGCCGGAAGCGACCCCGAGCTGCGGTTTGCGGTGAACGCGCGAAACCAATCAGCGCACGCCAGTCTCATTGCGTGCAATCACCAACCGCTGAATCTCGCTCGTGCCCTCGTAGATCTCGGTGATCTTCGCGTCGCGAAAGTAACGCTCCAGCGGCATTTCCTTTGAATAACCCATGCCACCGTGTATCTGCACTGCCTGGTGCGTGATGAACATCGCGGACTCGGATGCGAACAGCTTGGCGACTGAGGCTTCGGTGCTGAAACGACCGCCGGTCTTGTCCGCCTGCGTCTTCGCGAATGCTGCACGCAAGGTGAGCAAGGTTGACGCATCGAGGCGACACTTCATGTCCGCGATCTTGGCCTGGATCATCTGGAACGAACCGATTGGATTGCCGAACGCCTTGCGCTCGCGCGTCCAGATGAGACTCGCCTCGTAGGCAGCGCGCGAGAGGCCAACCGCTTGCGATGCAATGCCAATGCGACCCGCGTCGAGCACGCCCATCGCGATGCCGAAGCCCTTGCCTTCCGTACCCAGCAGGTCGGCGGCCGGGCACACGTAGTCCCTGAATTCGATCTCGCAGGTCGCGGACGCGCGGATGCCCAGCTTGGGTTCGGTCTTGCCGGCGTGGAAACCGGGTCGTGCGGTGTCGACGATGAATGCAGAAACGCCCTTGGCGCCGATACCCGGCGTCGTGATCGCGAACAGCACGATGTACTTGGCGACCTGGCCAGACGTGATCCAGCTCTTCTTTCCGTTGATGACCCAATCGCCGTCCGCATTCTTCGTCGCGCGCGTATGCATGGCAGAGGCATCCGAACCCGACTGCGGCTCGGTCAGCGCATAGGCGCCGATCGCTTCGCCGGTCGCGATCGCGCGCACGTATTTCTGCTTTTGCTCCTCGCTGCCGTACTTGAGGATGCCGTTGCAATAGAGCGAATTGTTGACCGACATGATCGTCGAATGCGCGCAGTCGGCCTCGGCGATTTCCATCATCGCGAGCGCATAAGCCACCGTGTCCATCGCCGCGCCGCCGTACTCATGCGGCACTTCGATGCCCATCAGCCCGAGCTGGCCCATCTCGCGGATGTTCGCGAGCGGGAACTCGCCAGCGGCATCGAGTTCGGCCGCGACCGGCGCAATGCGCTTCTGCGCGAAATCACGTGCAATGGTCTGAATCGACAACTGGTCGTCGCTGTAGCGAAAGTCCATGGAGACTCCTTAAGAACGGTGGTAAGTGCGGCCTGCCGGGGCGAGATCACTTCCGATGACGCAGGAATCCATCTGGATTTGCCCAAGCGACTCTACGACGCCGGAAAACAGATCAACGGATTCGCGCCTTCGCGGGAATGACGAACCGGAGGACACGGATGCAATTTGGGGTCACTATTTTAGCGGCTTCGTCGGCTCAGTGCGCGGGCACCCAGAGGTCGCACGGTTTGCCGCGCAGGCGCTGCTGGAGCATCCACGGCAACAGGGTTCGTTCGCCGTAAGCCTGCGACCAGATCACGTGCTTTTCGCCGGGATATTCGGTGTAGCGCGGCGTCCCGCCCATCACGCGCAGCGCACGCACGACCGCACGCGAGCCAACCATCGCACCGTTGTAGCCCATCTCGATGTCGGTATCGTCGTCCTCGGCACCATGGAATATCCATTGCGGTACGTCGCGGATCGGCCCCAGCCCGGCCAGTTCGGTCATGCCCGACATCGGTACACCAGCGGCGAAGCAAACCGGATACGCCTTGAGCGCGTCCCAGACACCGGTGCCGCCATCGGAAATTCCGGTGAGGTAAATCCGTCGTGGATCGATCGGCCAGTGCTTCATCGCATCGCGCACCACGGCGGCGACGCGATCCGGTGGCCAGTAGGCGTCAGTGGTCTGAGGCGCAAGGTAGACCAGCGGAATACCACCTTCGCGCGCGCTGTCGACCAGCTCGAACGAGCCGTTTCCATCGCCCGCAAGCTGCGACTCGTTGTCGGTGCCATCCTGCCAGTCCCCATGCAGGAAAATGATCAGTGGCAGCAATTCCTGATCGCGTCGCCCCGACGTCACGACCGCACGATAAGGGACGTGCAGCTCATCCGAAGTCCAGAACTTGCCGAGTTCGGCGTCCTCTATCGCGACCGCAGGAAAGCACCACAGCGCCACCACGCTACTGACCAGCGCGCGCAGCAAGATGGCATTGTGGTTACGAAAAATACTCATCACCCATGCTGACGCAAGATCGAAAGCAGCTCCTGGATATCCGATGCTACGTCGCATCAGTCGGCCGTTGCGCCGACCGCCGTCAGTGCACGGCCAACCGGGATGAGGTAGTTGACGTTCAATGAGGAACCCTCGGCATTCACGAGACCGGAAACACTCAGTGCCACCAGTTCGCCGGACTCGTTGAACACCGGACCGCCGGAATTGCCAGGATTGACTGCCGCGTCGGTTTGGTACAGGCGCGCACCGTCAACTTCACGTATTGCAGAGAGAATGCCCTGCGTCACGGTGTGGCTCAGCTTCACGTCCAAAGGTGTACCTACGACATAGAGCGGATCGCCTGCATGCGGTTCTCCGTGCGCAACAGTGGCTGCGTTGCGCCCCTTAGGATCGAACTGCAACAGCGCGACGTCGACATGCTTGTCCGTGCGGACCACACGCGCATCGACCACATCGTCATCGAGCATCACCTTGACCTGGGTGTCCGCGCCGACGACATGCGCATTGGTCAGCGCGTATCCACTGGCATCGATGAGCACGCCGCTGCCATGTCCACGCGACGTTCTTACCGTCACCGCGCTGCGCAACAACTCTTCGGAGTGGCCGCGGAAAGCGCCGCTGCCGTCGCCGTAGACAATCGACATTTTGGTGGCGGCGACCAGGACTGTCGCGGCGTGGTCATGTCCGCTATCGGCCCCTGTCACGATATCGACGAAGGCGTGATCGCCAAGCAGGTTGTCCGTCGCTGCCGCGAGCGCCTTGAGCACGGTGCCCTTGCTCCCGCCGCCGGGATGCCACGCGTCGAACGAGCCGGCGCTGACGCCGCTATACAAGGGTTCCCCACCCGGCTGCGCGCGCAGGACCCAGCGCACCTTGACGTAACCGCGCGAACCAGAGCCAAAGGTATTGCCCATCGAAATCGAATTGCACAAGTCGAGTTTCATTGCGACCAGCTCGGCATCCAGGTGCAGATCGGCGAGTGAGCCGGCGCCGTCGGAACCATCGACGAACAAGTAGCCAAAGTTGCGGAATCGCTCAGCCACGGCGCCTTCTGCGACCTTTCCCTTCAAGTCAACGGCACCGTCGCTCCATTGGACATCGGTGCTTTGCGAACAATCCTTGCCGCTGAACGCGCGACCGATGGTGGCGTTGCTGCTGCCGGCGATATCCAGCTTCAGCCCGAAATTGTCCAGCGCGACACTGGCGCCCCCGTTGCGTTTCGGATTCGCGATCGGCGGCTTGATCGCCACCTTGGCGTCGGCAAAGTTGCTGTTGAGAACAACCTCTTCGACCTTGACCTGTGTGCCCTTGGTGGCACCGCTGCTGGGCGGCGGCGTATCGGAGAAATGCCAGTTTCCCTGCGCATCGCGCCACCTGTAGACCCCGGCCGACGCGATGCCGAAGACGCACAGGGCTGCGCCGATGACCAATCCCACGCCAGCAAGGCGAACTGCGCGCGCCATCGAGTAACTCCATTGACATGTGGATGGCGACATCGCCTTGGCCGACCGCGCCTGCAAGTCATGCATCACAGCCATGCGGAGTATAGCGAGGCACCCGGTGGACGAGTTGACGCGCCACACAACGCAGACTAGTCTTGCGTTCCATCTTTCAATCAAGATGAAAGGATAAATATTGGATCTCGCCGCGACATCGGCGCTGCTGCGGCTGCTTTCCGACCCGACACGCGTGCGCCTGCTGGCCCTGCTTGAACGTGAGGAGCTCACCGTTGCCGAGCTTTCAGCAGTGCTGCGTCTGGCGCAACCGCGCGTCTCCACGCATCTGGCGAAGCTCAAGGAAGCCGACCTCGTGCGCGATCGCCGCGCCGGCGTGTCTTCGTACTATCGCTACAACGGCGAACTCGGCGCGAGGGAAGGAGCTTTGCTGCGCGCGCTGAAGGAGAGCGTCGACGACGCCTTGCTGCGCGACGACGAACGCCGCTTGCCCGCAGCACTGGCCAAGCGCGCGCGCGCCGAAGGCTGGGCCGATACCGTGGCGGGAGACATGGAGCGGCACTATTCGCCGGGTCGCACATGGGAAACGCTCGCGCGCGGAATGACCCAACTGGTCGAGACCGGCGACGTGCTCGATATCGCCTCAGGCGACGGCGTGCTGGCCGAGTTGCTGGCGCCGCGTGCAAATTCGATCGTCTGCATTGATGCAAGCACGCGCGTCGTCGATGCGGCGCGTCAACGCCTGAAGGCTTTCAGCAATGTCGAGGTCAAGGTCGGCGACATGCACACGCTCGATTTCGCTGATGCGCGCTTCGACCTGGTTCTGCTGATGCATGCACTGACCTACAGCGACAACCCGGCTGCCGTGGTCGCAGAGGCAGCGCGCGTTCTGCGAAGTGGCGGTCGAGTCGTCGCAGCGACGCTCGGGCGCCATGCGCATCGCACTGCGGTGGAGCCGTTCGAACATCGCAACCTCGGCTTCACCATCGACGAACTGCGTGAATTCGCGCGCAAGGCGAAGCTTGAGGTCATCGCCTGCGAGCGCCTTACGCGCGAGCGTCGTCCGCCGCATTTCGAAGTCCTCAGCCTGCTCGCGAGGAAGCCATGAGCAACCAACTGCCTTACCTCAACCCGCAACGCGCGCACGCGCTGTTTGATGCGCTGGCACAGCGTATTCTCGTCATCGACGGCGCCATGGGCACCATGGTGCAAGGCTACCGGCTCGAAGAAGAAGACTATCGTGGCGAACGCTTTGCCGATGGTTTCGACCGCCAGCACGAACCCTCGCGCGATGCGGTCACACAACCCGGCCATGACCTGAAGGGCAACAACGACCTGCTCACGCTGACCCGTCCCGACATCATCGGCGCGATCCACACCGCGTATCTCGAAGCGGGCGCCGACCTGGTCGAGACCAACACGTTCAATGCGACGTCGATCAGCCAGGCCGATTATCACCTCGAGCGCGTCGTGTACGAGTTGAACAAGGAAGGCGCACGTCTCGCCCGCGCCTGTTGCGACGCAATCGAACGCAAAACACCACAGAAGCCGCGCTTCGTGATTGGCGTGCTCGGACCTACCAGCCGCACGGCATCGATCAGTCCCGACGTCAACGATCCGGGCTTTCGCAACACGAATTTCGACGAACTGCGCATCGCCTATCGCGAGGCCACCGCCGGTCTCATTGACGGTGGCGCCGATACGATCATGGTCGAGACGATCTTCGACACCTTGAACGCGAAGGCCGCTTTGTTCGCCGTCGAGGAAATCTTCGAGGAGCGTGGCGGGCGGCTGCCGGTGATGATTTCCGGCACCATCACCGACCTCTCCGGCCGCACGCTCTCCGGCCAGACGGCCGAGGCGTTCTACGCGTCCGTCGCACACGGCCGCCCCCTGTCGGTGGGTCTCAACTGCGCGCTGGGCGCGAAGGAACTGCGCCAGTATGTCGACGTGCTCGCGCAAGTCGCGGACGGATTTGTCAGCGCGCATCCAAACGCGGGGCTGCCGAATGCGTTTGGCGAATACGACGAAACGCCCGAGGACATGGCCGGGTTGATCGGCGAATTCGCTCGCAGCGGCCTGCTCAATCTGGTTGGTGGCTGCTGCGGCACTACGCCAGCCCACATCCAGGCGATCGCGGATGCCGTTGCCGGCGTTGCTCCACGCGCGTTGCCACAGGCGGTCGAGATTGCCGCATGAGCCGCTTGACAGGAATCTGATTGAACGACCATGACTGAAGCCACTCGCCACACCCGCCTTTCCGGTCTCGAACCGCTGCTCATCACGCCTGAACTCCTGTTCGTCAACGTCGGTGAACGCACCAACGTGACCGGCAGTGCGCAGTTCAAGAAACTCATCAAGGAAGAGCGCTACGACGAAGCGGTCGTGGTCGCGCGCCAGCAGGTCGAGAGCGGCGCGCAGATCCTCGACGTGAACATGGACGAGGGCTTGATAGATTCCGAATTCGCGATGGTGCGCTTCCTCAATCTGATCGCGTCCGAGCCCGACATCGCGCGCGTGCCGGTAATGGTCGATTCGTCCAAGTGGAGCGTGATCGAAGCCGGGCTGCGCTGCCTGCAGGGCAAGGGAGTCGTCAACTCGATCTCGATGAAGGAAGGCGAAGAGGCATTCCTCGAGCAGGCGAAGAAGGTGCTGCGCTACGGCGCCGCTGCGGTCGTCATGGCATTCGACGAGGAAGGTCAGGCGGACACCTGTGCGCGCAAAGTACAGATTTGTACGCGCGCCTACAAGCTCCTGACCGAACGCCTGGACTTCCCTCCCGAGGACATCATCTTCGATCCGAACATCTTCGCGATCGCGACAGGCATCGAGGAACACGACAACTACGCGGTCGACTTCATCGAAGCGACACGGATCATCAAGCAGACCTTGCCGCACTGCCACGTCTCTGGCGGCGTCTCCAACGTATCGTTCTCGTTCCGCGGCAATGAAACCGTGCGCCAGGCCATCCACGCCGTATTTCTTTACCACGCGATCGCGGCGGGCATGGACATGGGTATCGTCAATGCGGGCGCCCTGCCGATCGTCGACGACCTCGATCCGGATTTGCGCGAACGCGTTGAGGATGTGGTGCTCAACCGGCGTGCCGATTCAACCGAACGTCTGCTCGAAGTTGCCGATCGCTACAAGTCGAAGAAAGGCGAAGTCGTCGTTGAGAACCTCGCCTGGCGCTCGCTGCCGATTCGCGCGCGCCTCGCGCATTCGCTGGTTCACGGCATCGATGCGTTCGCCGAAGTCGATGCCGAAGAAGCGCGCCAGCTGAGTTCGCGCCCGCTCGACGTGATCGAAGGTCCGCTCATGGACGGCATGAACGTCGTCGGCGATCTGTTCGGCGCCGGCAAGATGTTCCTGCCGCAGGTGGTCAAGTCCGCGCGCGTGATGAAGAAGGCGGTCGCCTACCTGCTGCCCTACATTGAAGAAGAAAAACTGCGCACCGGCGACACCGCCAAATCCAACGGCAAGATCGTGATGGCGACGGTCAAGGGCGACGTCCACGACATCGGCAAGAACATCGTTGGCGTGGTGCTCCGCTGCAACAATTTCGACGTGATTGATCTAGGCGTGATGGTTCCGGCGCAGAAGATCCTCGATACCGCGATCGCCGAGAAAGCCGACATGATCGGATTATCCGGCCTGATCACGCCATCGCTGGAAGAAATGAGCCACGTTGCGCGCGAGATGCAGCGCCAGGGCTTCCATTTGCCGTTGCTGATCGGCGGCGCGACGACGTCGCGTGCGCACACGGCACTGAAAATCGAGCCGCACTACAAATCACCCTGCGTCTGGGTCAAGGACGCCTCGCGTGCTGTCGGGGTCGCGCAATCGCTGATCACCAAGGACCTGGTCGACGGATTCATGGCAAAGATCCGCGCCGAGTACGCGGAGATCCGCGAGCGTCACAAGGATCGCAGCGGTGCGAAACGGCTGGTCTCACTGCAAAAGGCGCGCGCACAGAAATTCGACGGGAACTGGGACGAATACACGCCCACGGCTCCGCGCAAGCCCGGCATCACGGTATTCGACGAATATCCACTCGCGGAAATTGCCGAACATCTGGACTGGACGCCTTTCTTCAGCGCGTGGGAACTCAGCGGGCGCTTTCCAGCGATCCTTGGCGACGATGTCGTCGGCCCACAGGCGACCGAACTCTATGCCGATGCGCGCGCAATGCTGGACAAGATCATCAAGGAAAAGTGGCTGACGGCGCGTGCGGTGATCGGATTTTGGCCTGCGGCCAGCATCGGCGATGACATCGAGGTGTATGCCCCGGTCATGTCGGGAGAGGCACTTGAACGCATCGCCACCCTGCATTGCCTGCGCCAGCAGGCCGACAAACCGGTCGAGCGTCCTGATTTCTGCATGGCCGATTTTGTCGCACCGAAAAGCTCCGGCGTCTCGGATCATGTCGGCGCCTTCGCGGTGACGACTGGAATCGGCATCGAAGCGCATCTGGAACGCTTTCAAAGCGATTACGACGACTATTCATCCATCATGCTCAAGGCGCTCGCCGATCGTCTCGCCGAGGCATTCGCCGAATGCATGCATCGCCGGGTGCGCCGCGAATTCTGGGGTTACGCGCCCGACGAGGCGCTCAACAACGACGAGTTGATCGCCGAGAAATACCAGGGCATCCGCCCCGCTCCGGGATATCCGGCCTGCCCGGACCATACCGAAAAAGAAACGCTGTTTCGCCTGCTCGATGCCACCGCGAACGCGGGCATCGAGTTGACCGAAGGCTTCTCGATGTATCCCGCCTCGGCGGTGTCGGGCTGGTACTTCTCGCATCCGCGCAGCCAATACTATGTTGTTGGCCGCCTCAGCAAGGAACAGGTCGCGGACTACGCGCAACGCAAAGGATGGACACTCGCGCAAGCCGAGCGCTGGCTCGCATCGAATCTCGATTACGACCCCGAATAGGTGTCGTCCAGGTTTTGTGGGAGCAACTGTCTGTCGGAGCGGCTTCAGCCGCGATGCTCTCTCGCAAAAGGCATCGCGGCTGAAGCTGTTCCGACAGGGACGCTCACCATCCGCACCAAGCCCTGGCTTCGAGGGGAAGGACTTGCATCAGCGTTGCCAGAGTTACCTCTCCCCGTCGGGGAGAGGTCGACGCGCCTAGCGCGGCGGGTGAGGGGAACACG
>JBDSFA010000024.1:0-13968 GCA_039919785.1 Dokdonella sp.
TAGTTCGCCTGATCGGCGGACGTGTAGTAGCCGCCGCGCAAGCCGCAGTCATCGGCACTCGTGCGCAACGCACGGTTGCGCCCGGTCGTCGCATGCGCCGTGCCGATATGCAGCACGACGCCGGGAAGTTCGCAATCGACCACTTCGTAGCTGTCGGTGCGACCCGGCGCCGTTGTTGTCGCGCAGCCGTCCAATAGCAAGATCAACAGAGCACACAGCGCTACCCATTTCATGGCATCACCTCAAAAGGGAATTTTCACGCCGAGCATGAACGTGCGACTGTCATAGTCGCTGCGCCCGATACTCGTGTCGAAACCGGCAAACGCGGAGATAGGCTGCGCTCGGATGGACGTCATCCAGCTGAGCGAGAATCGTGCGATGGCATAGCGACGATCGATCTGGCCCAGCGTCACCGACGTCGAAGGTCCGCCGGCAACCAAACGTGCAAAGATCGCATCCTGCTGTTGGCTCTGACTCAGATACTCGATGTCGATGCCCGGTATCCAGACACCATTGCGCGTGCTGAACACGCGATCAAGTGACGCGCCGGCACTGATCGACGAACGATTCACCTGGGTCGCATCGATGTCGATGGCATCGAGGCAGGCGCCGCTTTCACGCAGCGCATCGAGTGCGGCATGCACGTATTGATAGCGCAGGAATGGCGTCAGTCGTAGCGAATCACGAGCGAACGAGTAGCCGGCCTCCAGCATCAAGGCGCGGTGGTCGCCGTCGGTCTTGCTTCGCAACGGTGTGCCGCTACACGCCGACCGGCTCGCGTCGAACTGGCTGTGGCCCAGATTCAGGGCCGAGCTGACATAGGCCTTCTCGGTCGGCAGCCACTGTGCGTAGAGCGATCCACTCATTCCATGTGCGTGCTGGTTGCTGCCGTCGGCAACGTCGGTGTTGGAGCGCATCGCGCCCAGGGCTGCGCCGATGACGATCGCGGGCGAAACGCGATAGTCGATGCCGAGCGTCACGCCGCGCGTTGTTGCATGGAAGCCGTCGCTTGCACTTCCCTTGGAATCCCGTTTGCCCAGATCGACATCACCCGAAGCGAAAACGCTGAAGCGCGAATCGCCCGCTGCCTTGTGGCCATCGGCATCGTTGCCCAATGGAAGGGTGCCGCCGCCCGCGCTAACCGATACCTCACGTGAGAAACCATGCCCGCTGTCGTTACGCAGGACGCGCAGGTGATTGCCGATATTGGTGAACTGGGCTGCCGGGGCGTCGAGCGCCTGCTGCACCATGGGTCCGAGCAATGCCGCTGCAGGCGCCGCTATCGCGCCCGTGGTATTGCGAACAGGCACCAGCAGACACAGGCCCGGACGGTTCTGCACGCATGCGCTCAAGGTTGCCGATGCCACGGCGGCGTTGAGCGTCAGCGTCGTCGTCGCGATGCCGTTGTCGTTCACAACGGCCGATGCGTCGATCGTTCCTGCATTGGAAGGCAGCAACGAAAACACCAGCGTCGATCCTGCAATTGGCAGGTCGTGCGTGTCCTTGACCATGAACGAGATCGGCGTTGCGCTGGATGGCGGCAGCACAAGGAAAGACGCGCCCGACGTCAGCGCAATCCCGCCAGCCAGATCGTCGGGACCATGCAGGGTGAGAATCAAGGCATTGCCAGGACTGCTGGCGGGGACGATCTTCAATTCCCGGTTGGCACTGCGGCAACCCGGCAGGAAGTCGATATTCGCCCTTCCCGCCGAATCAGTACGCACATCGCCCGATGCAGGAGCGTCCGCGGCCGAACAGGCGGACTTTGTCGTCGCTGCGCTGGATAGCGCAACGTTCCAGTGCAGCAGGGTATTGGCAACAACCTGTCCTGCATCATCCACCGCGAGGATCGGAACGCTGAGCGCGACGCCTGGCTTGAACGTCAGCGAAGACGCAGCCGCCGTGACCGTCAGGTGCACAACCGGCTCGCGCACACCAATGTGGATCGGCGCGGTTTCCGTCACGGCTCCGAGAGGATCGGTTGCGCGCGCAACGATGGTGTAGTGACCGGCAGGAACCGCGTTCCATGCGTAGCGATGATCCGGACCCGGGAAATCGGTGCTGACGATGTTGCCATCGACAAGGAAATCCACGGTGACCCGCGATACGGTGGGGTGACCATCAAAGCTTGCATCCGGATCGTTGGAGGTGGCGGTCAATACGATATCGGCGGGCGCGACAAATGTTGCCGAATCGCTCGGTGTGTCCAGTGTGACCCACGGCGGTTGATTGGGCTGGATGATCTGATTGGGCTGGATGATAACGACCGCTGGCCTGATCACGCCGGCTGCGGCAACGCTCGCGGGTGTCGTCATGGCGAAAAGGCTTGTCAGCAGCAACAACAACAAGCCGGGCAAGCCTGCGAGAGCCCGCCGAAAGCGCGCGCCTGTTCGACGCGCGCGGATAGTGATGCACATGGATCAATCCTCAGGGGTGTTGGCAAACAGGTACGACGGAATGCGAGAAACAAAAACGGGCGGCCGGAATGATCCGGCCACCCTGTCTGCCCCGATGTGGGAGAGGCGCAGACGCAAAGATCAACTCAAACGGAACTGCACGCGGCGATTGCGCGGATCCGCCGGGTGGGCTGGATCCAGCGGCTCGTCCTTGCCGACGCCGTGCGTCTGCAAGCGTGCTGCGGCGATATTGTGGTGGTGCACCAGATACTGTTTCACGGCCTCGGCGCGACGTTGCGAAAGCAGCACGTTGTAGGCAGCCGGTCCGCTGGCGTCGGTGTGACCGTCGATGACAATCACCTTGCCGGCATCAAGGAGTTTGAGGCCTTCGGCAATCGCATCGAGTTGCGTCGAGGCTTGCGGGCGAAGGTCGGCCGAGTTCAAGGCAAAACCAATCGCGACATCGAGTGCCCCAGCGGGTGCGTCAGTCGCGGCTACCGCTTGGCTATCGGAAGCGCTACCGATATCGGCTGGCGCAACGGCATCCGCTTCCACGGACAAACCGCGCTTCGCCAGATGCGGTTTGAACGACGCGCCAGCGAGGGCGCGCGCGACGTCGATCGGTCGCGGAACCTCGTTTTCGCCGACATAACGCGGCGAGTCCGCGATTGCCGGCTGCAGAAACGCCAATGAGAACACGCTGAAGATGAGACAAAATCCGAATTTCATGACAGGCTCCTGGCTCGATGGATGGACAACGGATGAGTCGCGTGCACGTGTCGAGCGGTTCAACTCTTGTGAACCGGCATCATTCGGAATTACTGCGGTCGCGGCACAGAGGTTGCCGCCATGACCTGCTTGATCGAATGATTCGCACGCAACGCATCCGTCGCCGAGACCACTTTGTCGCGTGGCACGGCCAGGTAATATTCACCGCCATTTCCGGGGCCGCCGACGATCCATCCACTCTGGCTGGCGACCAGAAGACGAATTTCTGCTTCGGATGTCGCCGGATCGAACACAACGCTCAGTAGAGACTCTTCCAGCGCCACCGTCGGCGTCGCCAAGGTTGCAGCGGGCGTCGCACCCCGATAGGTCACGTCTGGCTGGGTGACATGACCGACAAGGAATGCAGATTCCGCGATCACGACGAGCAACGCACAGGCGAACGCCGGACGCAGCCATCCATCAGGACGCAGCCATCGTGACCAGCCGGAGGGGGGCGGCGGGCTGGATGCATTGCCTTTCGTTGACGCAGACATGTGCGTTTGCCGGCGTATTCGCTCAAGCGTGCGCAGAAGCCCGATGTCTTCTGCCGCAGGCGCCGCCGAACGACGCTGGTGAATCGCCGTTTCATTCCAGAAAGTGATCTCTCGCCGCATTGCGGGGTCGAGTAGAAGCTGCTGAGCAATGACGGCGCGCTCACGGTCGTCGAGCGTGTCGTTGGCGTACCACGGCAGCATCGAATCCAATTCATCATGCATGGGTTGCGACCCTCGATATCGTATGGCCCTCGCCGACCAACAACAGGCGCAGGCAGTTCTGGATTTTTCGGCGCGCGTGGAAGAGGCGCGTCTTCACCGTGTTTTCCGGACAGCCCTGAAGCCTCGCTACCTCGCCCAGCGGCATGCCTTCATAGAACACCAGGTGCATGCATTCGCGATGCTGGATCGAAAGCTTGTCCATGCACGAGCGCACGCCGCCTTCGCGTTGCAGTGCTGCCATGCCGTCGTACGCGGACTCGTCCGTGCTCGGCACGGAATCCTCGATATCGCTGGTCAGCGCTTCCGTAGTGCGGTTCGGCGCGCGCAATCGATCGAGAATGCGGTGTCGCGCAATGCCCAGCACCCATGTCGAGAATTTCGAGAGGCCCGCGAATCGTTGCGGGTACTTCCATATCTCGAACATGGTGTCGGAAACGATTTCCTCGGCCTGCTCTGCACTATCAAGATGACGCATTGCGAACGCGAAGACGCGCCGGCCCATTGCACGATGGATCGTGACGAACGCATCCTGGTCCTTCGCGCTAACTCGTTGCAGAAGATATAGCGCGGTCGCGTTATCAAGATCGCAAGCGTGATCGCGGAAGGCCGCAGTTTTCATTGAAGTATTTGTGTTGGGGCCCATGGTTCAGGCGATCCTTGAGTGTGGTTCTTCTTCTGGCTGTCAACTACTGGATCAGGCACACCGCGTTGCGCAGGTCGTACAGCCTCATCGGCCCGTCTGCATCGCTTGCTCCGTGCAGGTTCACTGAACGTTCGGTGGCGTCTTGCGGCAGGTCGTCGACTTCGCGTTCGAGTATCAGCAGGCCTTCCTGCCAGCAGCGCAGCGTGTGCGGCTTTTTGGTGGTCTGCTTGGTGAGCGCATCAATTGAATCGATCTCCCCCATGCCGCGCGATTGCACATGCGGGCTGCCTGCGTGGATCGGCGCGACGTCTACCGCGGCGCGCGCATTCGGAGCGGGGAAGCTCGCGCCCGATAGCAGGAGCAATGCCGATGCAAGGGCGAGTGTCCATCGATTGTCGCGTAACAAGGGCATGTCAGTTCTCGAATGTCTGGGCTGCCAGCGTCTTGCCGACGCCCTTGAATTCAATGCGTGCAACGGTGAATTCTGGCGTCGCTGCCGCAAACGCGGCGCGCACCGCAGCGAGATCGTGGACGCCGTTCAGCGTGGCCAGATCACCGCCAGGAAAGGCCTTACCGAGCGCGCTGTCGACATTCCCGCGGCTTGCAAGGCATTGCAGCGACTGCGTGACACCTGCGTTTGCGGTGATCTGAAAATGCCCCTGCGATGGCAACGCAACGGACTGTCCGCCGGTGATGCGCGATTGTGTCTGCCAGCGATTTGGAAACACGCGTGCCACCGCGCCGGTTTCGTCCTTGAGGAAGCAATACACGTTTGCATCCATGCTCGGAGCAAGCTGAAAGCGGACCATCGCTGGTTTCGCCGGGTCGGCCTGGAGCATCGTCAGCGCGAGCCCAAGGTGGGGATTGGCGACGCTTTCAAGTTTTGCGAGAACCTTCTGCTGGTCGGCATCGAAATGCGCACGCAGCAGTGCAAGCGAAAATTCGCCGGTATATGGAATTCCGAGCGCATCCACATATCGGCGCAACGCGGTCTTGAATGCGGCGATGTCGGTGGGCTTTCCGTCGTCTGCGAGCAAACCCAGTGCGGTGAGGTGGCGAATGTAGAACGCGAGCTTCTCCGCGCCGGTCATGCTGTCCTGCCAATCCTCTATTTCGGCGGTCACATCCGCTTGTGTCGATGGCACGCCGAGACATTTCCAGTACGGCACCTTGTTGAGCTTTCCCATCAATTCGATGGCGGAAAGTTCCACCAGGTTGCGCACGGCAACGGTTTTGCCATCCGACTTGGAGAAGCTCGTCATGTAGTTGACGCCGAGTTTGGAGAACGCAGCTTCGCCGTCGATGCCATCGCCCTCCTGCAGAATGGCGGCGCTGTTGCGCGAGTTGACGCCAGGGACGATCGAGAAATCCTTCGAGCGGACCACCGTCAGATCGAGTGCGAGCATGTTGATCGACGTGCTCTTCGATGCGCCGTAGCCGAGAAAACTCTTGCTCGCAATACCCAGCGTTAACCCTGCATCCGCCGTCTTCTTCGCAAGGTTGTCATCGAACTGCGTGATGGACCCGCGCACCGTATAGGTTGGAATCAATGCCGGCTGAAACGCGCCAAGTGAATTGGACTGCAGCATGTAGGAACTGAGGTTCTTGACGTCATCGCCGAATGCCATCGTGCGGATGGCACGGCTGCGGCGTGTCATCTGCGACATGGCCGAGATGAACATCTGGCTGGTTCCGGCAGATACCTTTGCCGTCTTGTCGTTCAGATCCTCCACCAGGATCGAGGTGGCGGCACCGTAGGTTTCGAGCATCTCGTCCATGCAGCGGAGCGGCTTGTCGAATCCTGTGATGACGCGCTGCACGGGCAGCATCGTCTTCTGGCTGCGCTCTGCATACTCCTTCAGTACAGGCGTGCGTGTATCTGAAAGCGTCGTGCATCCGCCGATCCCGAGCAACGGAATCAACAGGAGCGCATAACGCATTGCGCCCCGTGCCGTGCGCGGGCGATTCACTTGTTGCATATCTGGACGATGTTGCCAGTGACGACCGTGATCGCTTTGCGCGGCGTCGGCATGCCCACCGTTGGCGCAGCAGGGGATGCAACGTTCATGTCGCAGCTATTGCTCTGGTTCGCCGATCGTGATGAACCGTTCTTGCTGGCCTTGTCGTCTTCATAGCGGTGCAGCTTCGACATTTCCTTGACCACGCTTGCACGTGTGCCGTCGTCCAGATCCTTGATGCTCGAACCGACGCTGCTGGCCTGTGCAGCGCTGCTGGCCAACAGCATCATCGCCAATACGCAAACTTTCATGGCACACCTCACGTTTGTGGCAGTGGCGAGGGCGGCTACATCCGCCCTCGCGCGCGCTGGAGCGGCTTACTCGGCGTTGCCTACCTTGAGCTCTTGCGTGGCCTTCGAACCCATTACGGCCGCGTTGGTGACGATGATGTTCTTGGTCGTCAGGGTTGCTTCACCGCCGTTGGCCGCATTACCCAGCTTCACGTCCTGCTTGGCTGTCGAGCCCATGACCGCGGCGTTGGTCTGAATCAGGTTGTCGAACTTCACGGTCGCTTTGCCACCGTCGCTGGCATTGCCGATCTGAGTAGTCTGCGTAGCCTTCGAACCCATCACGGCTGCGTTGGTGACGATCACGTTCTTGCCATTGACCGACGAGGTGCCGCCGTTCTTCGCGTTGCCGATGTCAATCGACTGTTTTGCGGTGGAACCCATCACGGCCGCGTTGGTTGTGATGACGTTGTCGATCTTGACGTCGGATTTGCTCTTCTGGGCGAACGCTGCTGGTGAAAGAGCGAGTGAGAGCAACAGGGCGGCGGCGATTTGAATTTTCATGCTGATTTCCTTCAAGTGGGTTGGGCGAGAACAACCGATGCGGGTTGATTTGCCACGTCGGGCGACTGCCCTGGTAGGCGCAAGATCGACTGCATCTGATTCAGTCAGTCGCGCCGTCGCACTCGGTGGTTCAAATATTAATTCGCTTCATCTAAAAAGACCGCAGGGTATGTTGCGTCATCGATGTCAATGCGTGCGACAGACCGCGTTTTTTGCGGATGCCAAAACGCGAAAGAGATCGATACCGTCGAAAAGCAGTTTCTCCTAGTCCACGCTCCAGGTGAGCGCTGGTTGTCCCCAGCACGGCGAACCGTCAGCAGCGGCCAGTGCTCCGTTCACGACCGCCTCATTCACAAGGTGCATTGGCCCACCCGGTCGTTCCAGGTATTTGGGCAAGGTGTCGTCGACATCGACCTGACGAAATGCGTAATACACATGGGCAGTAGGTACGAAGCGTTCGGGTACGACGCCATCGCACGTGTTGGCAGGCACCGTGTTCGGCACGACCTTGAATCCCAGTCTGTTGGTTGCGTACATGACGTCGCCGCAGATGGCACAGAAGTAGCGCTGCATCTGCAGCGTCGGATGCGGATACTGCTTGATGAAATTCGCACCCGTTGCAGCGCTGACGTCGGCGCTGCGCCAGACAGTCGCTGCGAACATGGGACCACCGTGAAAGCTCCGACAGGAACTGCAGTGGCAATACGCGCGCAGCAACGGGATGCCTGTCGCGACGAGACGGCTGGCATTGCAGCGGCAATGAAAAACGTCACTCATTGACGCAACGCTCCGATAGGAGGGATCCGCAGCCTCGCCCCAGGCGTGGCGTTACGGATCGGAAGAATGTGAGGTTTTCGAACCGGGAAATATGCAGGGGCATGAGGTGTTCATGCGTCGGAGCATGATGCCGGCCATGGCTTCTCGATTCACAACAGCGTTTTACGCATCCGAAGTCTTGCGGACGCGTGAAAGTGTGTCGTCATCAATTTTGATGACGAAGGATCGTCCGCATTGATCCTTGCGTATGGCGAACCCATTCGCTCAATCGAATCCGTTGCGAAAAATCAGGTCCGCACCACTGGCGTCGATCGTGATCGTGGAATGTGTGACATCCGCATTCGCATGACTGCCCATTCGGTGGCCCCGCACGCCAGCGGAGTACGCAAACGAAAGATCGAACGTGTCACCGAGGTTCACCGCCAGGATCACCTGGCCATTGTCGGAATAGCTGCCTGAACCATTCGCGGTGCCGGACATCACATTGAGTGTCTGTCCGTTCTGCACAACTTGAACATCCCAGCTGCTTTCGGACGTTGCGGAGGTGGCGGCATCCAGAGAACCATCGACCGTCGCGCTGATGGTGACGCCCACCTGCGCGCCGAACGTTTCACCGGGACTGGGGTTCACGTGCAGGGTCCAGTGCTGCCGGCCATCCGCAATGTCGGCACCTGAGTACGCTTCCGCGGAAGATGAGTACATGCCTTGGTCGCCTGCCGAATCGCCAACCGCCTGCGCATTGACATTTACGTGGCGCACGGAGGCCCCCGGGATGTCGTTGAGGTCGGTGTCGACCTCTGCGTTTGCCGCGGCCTCGGCATCCTCGCTGTACTCCTCACGATGACTGGAGACGTTGGGATGACCCACCATGCAACCCTTGTTCGCGCCATCCGACTCATCCTGGGCTGTCGTCATGCCTACGCAGCGCGCATTGGAGGGCCCCAAGGTGATATTCACGGCTGCCGCATCCATCGTCACGGCCAGCAACATCAGGCTCGCCAATGCCGTCACTCTTGTCTTCATTTGCATTTGAACTCCGCTTGTTTGATCGATGCCGCCCGGCGATTCGCGCCGTTACAGGGAAGCCATGGAAATCCATGGCAGCGGCACCCGTCAGTCGCAGCGTTGCGCGCGTCGGTTCAAACTCTTTTTTGCAAACCGGTTCGCCGGATCCGCTGGACCTGTCGCGGGAATTGGACCTTCGGCCTCATTGCGTGTCTTGTCGCAGCCCGCATGTCGACATCGGGTCGCCCTGGCGTGTCGATGCCGGGTAGTTATTTCCGCAAGCAGGCTGTCGAATAGATTGATGGTTTGAGTTCGTCACTCGAACCCATTGTGGAAAATAGAATCCGATCTCAGCGGATGTGGATAGACGTAGGGCACGTAGCCTGCTTTTGCGTACTGGAAATAGTTGCGACCTTCTTGCAGATAGTAGGTGCAGTCGAAGGAATTACCGTCTGAAATGCGGATGAATTGCGAGCTGCTGCCGCCGCGTACGTTGTTCCAGATCCAAGCGCCCATGGTCTGGTCGGGCGCAGGATACGGGCCCGCAGGACCCGGTCCTCCGCCAGTCGCCGGGCAGCCCTGTTCGACTACGATCTGAGCGTCGTAAGCGACCTCGCCGTCGATTGTGTTGTTGAAGATGACGCCATCGCCTCCCCGAATGGAGATGCCATCCGTGTACGTGGTGTCTTCCACCTGCAACAGGTTCTCGTAGATTTCCCAGCTTCTTGAGCCACGACGGAGAACTTCTTGCCTGCCGTGCGCGTCTATCATGCCGGTGTCACCGCTCAGTTCGTTGGTCACGAGCGTGTTATGGCGAATCACATCGCGTGAGCCGTAATTGGAGGTGACATCATGTCGGTTGCCACTGAAGAAATTGTCTTCGATGAATACGGCTTCAGCTGTCCCAAGGGTAATCGTCTCAGGCCATTCATCATCGCCATAGACGACGACGCCGTAGCCCAGGCCCGGACGAAAATTGTCGACGAATTCGCTGGAGTAGACCACCCCGCGCGAATGGCCGCCTCGCACTTCGAGGCCGGCATTGGAGAACAATGTGAACCGCGTGTCGTGGATCTTGAAGTCGCGGCAGCTGTGGCCAAGCTTGACGCCGTTGTCTTCGACGCTGTCGGTGTCCATGCCCTCGAAGGCTATCCCGGAAAGCTCGACAGGTTTTCCGTTCGTGCAATCAAATATCAGCGCATACCCACCGTCTCCAGCAGGCGCGCCTGTCCGACGGATCTTCGTGAAATCGCGACCTGCGCCTCTGACTGAAATCCCGGCCGCTCGCGACACCGTCTGCGAGCCCCAATCGCAAGTGCCCGCTGGAATCGTGACCGTCGCACCGTCCGGCGCAGCGGTGAGTGCCTGCTGCACGTCGGCCGCGCTGCAGGTGGGCGGGTTTCCGGCGAGTGGCAGGTATGCTTCGGGGCCAGCGACGCGCGTTTCAATGCTGGTCACTGTCTCGTTCTGCATGCTTACCGCTGGCTTGCTGGTCGCTTTGGTCGGCTGAGCAGTGGCGACGCAGCAAACGAACGCGCTCGCAAAAACCTGAGCTACACGTGCACCATTACCCTTGAAGACATGCATGAAGCACTTTCCTTGGTTCAGCTGAGCCATGGCGTGGCCCGGTCTTTGATCTCCCGAAGTGCGCGGACACGCCTGGACAACAAGTTTCGTCCGCAAGAACAGGAATCGACGGACAAGTATTGCGAACGCAATCGTCGGGGTCGTCATCAATTCTGGGGACCCATGACCCTGACGGATTGCGCAGCTCGGAGGACGAGATCAAATGCGTTGTATTCGCATCAGGCTGCCAAGTCCCTGCGCTGAAACCAACATGCGGTGACGTATGGAGGGTGCGGTGGGTTTATGCATGGAACTATTTCGTTGTCATCGCCACATTTGGGGACAGGATGTCCATGTCGCGGCATACTGCGACCGTTATAGTGTGATTTTCAGCGGGTTCCCACGGACGTATTTACGTCCAAACTCCATGCAATAGCGTGGCCGCACCAGAAAGAAAAATGTTGAACCAGGTTCGCTGTTTCCGCGACTGAGGCTCGAATGAGGCAAGCAATGAAACTGCAGACAGCTACTCGAATGTTCGTGCCGCCGCGATCGCGCCATCGCGAGGTGGAAGGAGTTCCCGCAACTGGGCAATGCATGGAATTGCATGATGGGCAGCAGGTGAGCCGATGAGGGCGCTGCGCATTCTGTTGCTCGAAGACGATGAATTCAGCCGCGAAGTGCTGCGCGAGGCATCGGGTCGGCTCGATGGCTACGCGGCAACATTGACCGAAGCCGTCAGCCTCTTCGAAGGCCGGCGGTTGCTTGCGCAGACGTCGTTCGATCTTGTTCTGGCCGATCTCGTGCTGCCGGACGGGGTGAGTATCGACACGATCCGCTATGCGCGATCGCTGGCGGCGCCGCCGATCGTCCTGGTGGTGTCGTCGCTGGCCGACGAAGATGTGGTGGTGCAGGCGATCGTGGCCGGCGCTTGCGGCTATCTGTCGAAGAATGACGATCCTGCCGACATCGCTCGTGCCATCGAGATTGCGGCCGATGGTGGATCCTGCATCAGCCCGACCATTGCGCATCGGCTCATGGAGCTGCTTCGCAAGCAGGTTGCGGGCGCCACTGGAAATGCGAAAGTGGATTTGACCGATTGTGAGCAAGGAATTTTGACGCTGGCATCGAAAGGTCACAATTATCGGCAAATTGCGCAGATCACCGGGACGCGTCCGTCGACTGTCTACACCCATGTAAGGCATGTCTACGAGAAGCTGCAGGTGTCCAATCTCGCGCAGGCGTTGTTCGAGGCGCGACGGCATCAACTGGTCTGATGGTGCGATCGGGTGTCCCGGGCCGGATTCCCGGCCAGCGTCCGGGCGAGGGTCGTCGCTGGAAGGCACTGCTTTTCTGGGCGTCCCTGCTGTTCGCGATCGCGGCCGTCATCACCGGTCTGCGTTACAGGGAAGCTCCGCAGTCAACGTGCGTAGCAACGCTTGACCCGATCGTCGGTGCTTCCTCGGGCAATTCGCCAGCAGACCGCGTTGGCGATCGGTTCGCTACGCAAATCGTGCGCTATCGTTTCGAATTCGAGCATGCCTCCAGTGACCGCGCGCCAAAAGCGCTGACGATCGGCAGGGCAACGCCCTTCTATCAGCTGAAGCTCAACGGCTCTGAGCTGACGCCTGCGGTCGATCTGACGGCCGGAAACATCCGCGACATGGCACCTCATCTGCATGCCTTGCCTGCGGACGTGCTGCGGCAGGGTTTGAACGTGGCGGAGTTTGAATTGCCCGCGTCACACAATCTTGGCCCGGCGAGCGTGGAGCAGGTCTGCTTCGGTAGCCTCGCTGCCATGGAGCCCGCCTTTCGAGCGAACTGGTGGCGCATGGTCGGGCAGCCGGCGGCGTTTGCGATGTTGTTTGGCGCATTGGGCGTGTTGGCAATGGCGTTGTGGTTGCTTAGCGGGCGTCAATCGGCCTATGCGTGGTATGTCGTCTGCCTGCTTCCCCTGATGGAGCGCAGCGTGTATCTCGCAACGCCTGCGCGACCCGGAAGTCCGGTGCTGTGGATCATTATCGGAAATCTCTCGCTCACTATTCTGCCGCATGCGCTGTACCGGTTCATGTCCGTGTACTGGCGCTTTTCGTTGCCCAGACTGGAGAAATTCCTGCGCGTTGCCACGGTCGGTGCACTGCTCTGTCTGGTTTACCTGACATTCGCTCCGCAATCGCGCGCGAGCGGCCCGGTGGGGGGATTCTTCGTGCTCCTCGTTTCCATCAGTGGCTTGACCGTGGTCGGCGCGATCACTCGACGGCTGCATGCTCTGTACTGGATTGAAAAAGGTGTGGTGGTCTGGGTTGGACTATTTGCGTTTATCGTGTCGTTGCCTGAAATCATCAATCTGTATGTGCCTTTCGCTCATCGATGGATGTGGACCAACCCGCCAGCGATGGCCGTTGTCGCAATGGGACTTGGATATCTGCTGCTACGTCGCATGGTTGTCGGCTCCGACTTGTTCGCTGCTGCCACGGACGCGGCTTCCGTCGACCTCGACCATGCGCTCACACCGGGGTCGATGCCGGCGGCCAGAATGTGGGCGGAAGTGTCGTCCGGCATCGCGATGCGCGAACGCCGTCGCATGATTGCCGATATCCACGACGGCTTCGGCTCCCGCCTGGTGGCCGTCCTGGTCCAGGCGCGCCGCGAATTTCCGCACTCTGCGATGCACGTCGATATCCAGCGCGCGTTGCTGGATATGCGCCTGATGATCGACGCGATGGACGATTCGTCGCGATCGCTGGAGGTGGCAATGGCGCGCTTTCGCCACCGCATGGAGTCCGCCATTGCGGCGGCCGGCGTTCATTGCGAATGGAAGCTCGATGCCATCGGCACCATCGTGATCGAAGACCGCCGCAAGCTCGTCGGTCTCTATCGCTGCCTCGAAGAGTTGCTCAACAGCAGCCTTCGGCATTCGGGCGCGAGCACACTGTCGGTCGATACTACGGCGTCGCGTCGCATGTTGCAGATAGGGATCGCAGACGATGGCGGCGGCATTCCTTCGGTCGGTCTGCCAATTGACCACGGCTTCGAGCGGGCGCGCATCCATGCGCAAGCCATGGGAGGATCGCTTCACATCGGCAAGGGCGAAGACGGCATTGGCACTCGCTGCACGCTCATCGCGCCGCTGTTTTGAAGCCCAACATGGCCAGGTCCGGTCGCCGCTTGTCACGCTTCGTTTCCGTCTCGGGCGTGCGCGCAGTCATGCGTCGAGTTGTTCCGTGGATGGCCTTGCTGATCGCAGCCGCCGCGATTGTCGTCGCCTATCGCAGCTCAACGCCGCCG
>JBDSFA010000162.1:0-5788 GCA_039919785.1 Dokdonella sp.
GAACAGCTGCGGCACCGATTGACCGCGGTAATCGCGCAGGTTGTCTTCGTATGCACTCCTGAGCGGCACCGTCGGCTTCTTGAGTTCGATGAAGACCAGGGGCAAGCCGTTGACGAAGGCGAGCAGATCGCAGCGGCGGCGATACATGTCGCCTGCAACCCACATCTGCGAGGTGAGGAAGAAGTCATTGTTGGCTGGCGCGGCCCAGTCGATCACGCGCAACGTCTCGGTGGTCTGACCGCCGCGTTCGTCTGCCACCGTCACCTTCACGCCGTCTTTCAGCAACCGATAGAAATCACGATTGGCGTTGACGGCGATCTGGCGGGAGCGATCCTGCGCGAGTTGCGCGATCGCCTGGGCATAGGCGTCTGCGGGCAGGCCGGGATTGAGTCGCTCCAATGCCAGTGCGAGTCGTCGCGCGAGAATGACCTGATGTTCGCTCTCGCGCCCTTCCGTGCCGCGCAGGCCGAAGGTTTCCGCGTAGAGATTGGCGTGCGTCCAGCCCAGCGATTCGAGCAGCTCGATGGCCGGCTGCTCGACGAGCATCAACTCGCCGTAGCTGGCTCTCGTGTCGCGGACTCCGTATTCGGGATTCACGCATCCGTCCCTGTCAGCCTTGCGTCATGGTCACCGAGTGGTTTCCGTCGATAGCGTCAGCGCGCTGACGCCCGCTTTGTCTTGCGCGTGTCTGGCTCTGCGCTCGGCAAAGCGAGCGCCAGATCGACCAGACGACCGTCCTGCCGAACCCAGCACGGGGTGCCGGTGCGTCGCGCGATTTCTCCAGCCCGTGCCGCGGCCCGCAGCAAGGCCGCATCCGCTCCCTTCACGGCGCGCGAGGTCAACAGCGATCGGCTCATGGATTCTCTCCTTCGTGCAGCAGCACCGGCAGCGCGCCGGAATTGTCGTACAGCTTCCACACATTCACCAAGGGTGTGTAAATCCGCTCAAGATTCTGGCGACCCGACGCGAAGCGCCGACGGATCACCACCTCCGGAATGTCGTGCCCGCCTTGCGCTACGCGAGCGGCGACACGCGCGATGGCAAGGTCCACATCGTCCAGCGCCAGAAAGTACAGTGTGACGACGTAGCCCAAGCTGCGCCAGCGCGGAATCTCCTTCGCGTAGGCCAGCCCGCTCAAGGTCGTCTCGAACGCGAAACTGCGGCGTGCGTCGATCCGCTCGCGCATCTCGCGCAGCATCAACTTTCCCGCCTTCAATGCCGCCGCCTCCGGCTTGAACGGCGACAGCCCAGCCGCAATCAGATCCGCGTTGATGAAATCCGGGCAATGCGCCTCGTTCGGCAGGAACTCACGCGCGAACGTCGTCTTACCGGCACCGTTGGGGCCGGCGATGATGACGATCTGCGGCGTGTCGCTCATGCGGCGGTGGCCTCGGGCTCGGGGAGCGTGGAGACGTCCAGTTCGCCGGAGATGAGTTTGGGGAGGAGGAGGTCGCGGGTGGTGCGGAGGTTGGTGTTCTTCGATTGCAACGTGACCGCCAGCTGCCGCATGGGTCCGACTAGCCCGCCAAAACATTGCTGTAAGTCATTAGATGGAAGGAGGACTGAAGTGTCAGCGATGCGGCCTCGACTAAGTTCGGTCTGCCCTGTGGAGCCGACGCCCTGCGCCTCGAAGTGTGGCTGCATTGACAACAGCGCAATTCCGAAGAAGTCGTGATCTGTATTCGAGCCCGGTCGGACGATGGAGACATGCGTGTCAACCGTACAGTCCTTCATTTCCTTCTGTACCTGCGCCACGCGTCCCAGCGTCCCCACTCCTGTCGAGTTAATCAGCACATCGCCGCGACGAACCAACTTGTCAGGTGATACCGATTTGCTTTGGCACCGTGCTTCCGCCAAGTTCAAACGCTGACCTCGAATGCATTTCTGATTGATGACGATGCCCGATGCCGTCTCGTCGTACTTGGGCGCAACGCCGCGATTGATGTATTTGGCAGTTTGGCCAAGCGTTGAAGCGACCCACCCCTCCGGCACCGGCCCCATCTCGGACTCGACCATCCGCACGTTCTCGTGCCCGGGAAAGCGGAAGCGGACGAACCACTCCTCATAGATGCGCCGGGCCATCTCCTCCAGGATTGCGATGCGCCGCGTGTTGTTCTCGATCAGGTCGTCGTAGGCGGAGAGGATGGAGGCGATGCGGCGTTGCTCTTCCATGCTCGGTAGCAATGGAAGTCTAAGCCCGCGGATGTCCTTCATGTTGAGATGATGGACAGTCGCGCCGTTGGATTGGGCCCGCAGCATGCCCTGAATCTCGTCGCCAAGCATTAGATAGACGAGGTAGTCCGGGAACACCTTTCGACGGTCTGGGCGAATCAAGACAGTGCGCTGACCCAAGCAGACCTTCATGTTCTTGGGAATGATCGCCACATTCCCAACCGGGGCTTCGCGAGCCAGGATCAGGTCTCCGGATCGCGGCTCCATGCGCTGCGTCCAAAGTTTGTAGGTTTCATCTGATACGCGGTTGACGCCATCGAGAGCAAGGCGTCCTCTGCCGATGTTTGGCGTGCGAATCGATGGATGTCCTTCTTCTTGCGTCGGTGCGGTTTTGTGCTCGCAGTCAACGATTGACTCACAAACATCGTTAAGTGCCAATTGTGATTGCGCAACCGTCACGCTGCGGGCTCCAGCAGAGCAGATACCGCGGTGCCAATTGTTGCTTCGTGCTGGCGCGCCTCGAGGTTCAGCGCCTCCAGCTCTTCATTCAATTCTTCCAACCGCTCTGCAAAATCAAACTCATCCGCCGCCCGCTCGCCAACTCCAACATAACGCCCCGGATTCAAGCTCCAACCCTGTGCCTCGATTTCCACCAGCGTCGCGGCCTTGCACAGACCCGCCACGTCGCGATACGTCGTCTCAGGAAACTTCTCGGCCAGCATCGCGCGACTGTCGCTGACAAACTCGGGCGCCTCACCGCGATACAGCCGCACGATGTTGGCAAGAAATTCCAGTTGTTCCGCCGTGAACTCGCGTATCGCTCGCGTCACTTGGTTGAAGTAAGGCCGGGCATCGATGAAGAGAACGGTGTCACTTCCCCTCACCCCGGCCCTCTCCCCGGAGGGGAGAGGGGGAGAAAGCGGAAGGTGGCGCTTGCCCTTGTCGAAGAACCACAACGTGCACGGCAGCGTGACGGTGTAGAAGAAATTGCTACCGATGCTGACGATCACATCCACGGCGCCGGACTGGATCAGCTTCTTGCGGATTTCCTGCTCGCTGCCACGCGCATCGCCAGCCGAGTTGGCCATGACGAAACCGGCGCGGCCGGTGTCGTTCAGCGCAGCGTGGAAAAGTTGTATCCAGAGATAGTTCGCGTTGTCCGTGCTCGGCAGGCCCAGGCCAAAGCGGCGGTCGTCCTTGAGGCGATCCTTGTCCACGCCGGAGACGTTGAACGGCGGATTCGCCATGACGAAGTCGAAGCGGCCGAGCGCCTTGTGCGGGTCTTCGTAGTAGGTGTTCGATTCGCGCACATCGCCGGATAGTCCGTGCACGGCAAGATTCATCTTGGCGAGCTTGACGGTCTTCGCATCTTTCTCGGTACCGAAACAGGTCAACTCGCTGGTCGCGTTCTTCTGGTGACGCTGCACGAAATCAGCGGAGTGCACGAACATGCCGCCGGAGCCGCAGGCGGGATCGAAAATGCGCCCGTGGTACGGCTGCAGGATTTCCACAATGAGGTCGACGATGCTGGAGGGCGTGTAGAACACGCCGCCCTTGGACCCTTCCGCACGCGCAAAGCTGCCGAGGAAATATTCGTACACCTTGCCGAACGCGTCGCCGGCAAGATCCAGCGGCGACAGCAGGCGCAGCAGCTCAACCAGCGTGGCCGTAGGCAGGCGGTTGTAGTTGCGCGGTAGTACGCCCTTGAGGTCGGCGTTGCCGCCCTCGATCAGCAGCATCGCCTCGTTCAGTGCCTTGCCGACGTTGTCGCCTTCGGTCAGTTGCAGCAGATGGGCGAAACGGGCGGACTCGGGCAGATAGACCACGCCCTCGGCCTGGTAGTCGGTCGGATCGATGTCATCCTTGTCGAAGCCTTTCTCCAGCAGCAACTGATGTGCTTCGGTAAAGCGCTTGTCCGCATAGCGCAGGAAGATCAGCCCGAGCACCGGCTCCGAAAAGTCAGCCGGTCGCAGGCCGGTATTGGCCCACAGCTGATCGGCCGCTGCCCACAGGCGATTTTCGACCGCCACCAAATCTGCTGCCACGCACCCTCCAAGGTTGTTTTCGTGAGTGTCAGTCTACGAGTTTTTGGGTTCTTCACGCTTTCTGGAAGGCAGCCGGAACAACCGAGGAGAGACCGGGCGTTGCGCCCGACGTCGACAGGTGGCGGTTGGATTTGACGGCTATACCAGCACTTTCTCGGCAAAGGCGATCATGTCGTCAAGGTAGAAACGCCAGGCGCGTGGCGCCGCCTCAGACACGCAGTGCCTCCCGTTCCACGAACGGTCGCAGTTCCGGGCGCAACGCCTTGTCCGTCACCAGATCCACGTGGCAACCGAGCAGGTCTTCCAGATGAAACTGCAGCCCGAAGTAGCGCGCGGAGGTGGCAACGCCATCGAATTCGACGAGTACATCGACATCGCTATCTACACCCGAACTGTCGCACGCGGTGGAACCGAACAGCGACAACTGCTTTACGCCGAAGCGCTTGACGAGTTCCGGCTTGCTCTTGCGCAGCAGATCGAGGGCACTGGCACGCTTCATCGAGACAATCCGGGTGTTGGTAGCAGCAGTGCACCGTGATCGGGCGCCAGTGGCGTAGATTAGGCGATGTCCGCACAGATGGCACGGCCTTCCTCGACATGCCCAGCTTGGCGATAGCTGCATCAATCGGCCTGGCCGAATCCGGAGTTCTCGATAGCACGCCCCGTCAGATATCCATCAACGCGCGTCGCACGGGCGAACCGGCAAGCGCATGCATCCGATCGACCACGCCGTCCAGCACCTTCGCATCGGGTGTTCCGCGACGCACAAAGATCTCGGAAAGCGCCTGATAGTAGCCAAGCGTGCCATCGCGGCGACCCGTGAAGCGTTCAAACACCTTCGCACCCACCTCTGGATTTTCGAGGTCTTGCACGATGGCGCGCGCGTTGTGCAGCTTGTCGCAGTTGGATACCAGCAACACTTCATCGGGCGCTTTGGCGAGATGGGTGAGATAGGCTTGCTTGCGACTGATCCAGTCCTGCCGCTTCGCCTCCGCGTCGATATGCGTTGCTTTGCCTTCCAATGTTCCGTCGGTGCAGGCAACAACGATGTCCGCCACGCCGTCACCAAATTGCGCGCGAATGACATGCTCGTGTGCGGCGCCGCAGTCTTCGATGACATCGTGCAGCAGCCCGGCAATCGCCTGGTCTTCGCTGCCGCCGAACTCGATCACGAGACTGGCGACGCCGAGCAGGTGGTACAGATAGGGAATATCAGACCCCTTGCGCACCTGGGCCGCGTGGGCAATGCGTGCGTAGTCGACAGCACGGGTGAAACGGTCGGTCAATACGGTCATGCGGTCCCCTTTGCCTTGAAGGAGATGATGCCGTGATACCGTCAAATGAGCGAGATTTACCTGCCCGAGAGACTCCAGCTTGCGCGCCATGGTAATCACCGCCAACTCCCGCAAGCGTGGCGGGCTAGACTTTTGTGCTGGTTTAACGCCAAACGCTTACAAACCATCCGTTTTTTGCGAACACGAATGCAATCCCGTGCCGGCGATCACACATTGCCAAGGGTCCGTTGGCCAAGAATTGGCGCCACGCCACGTCAAACGGCGCACGGTTGTCCC
>JBDSFA010000264.1:0-6802 GCA_039919785.1 Dokdonella sp.
GTCGTTTACGGCGACATCGGCACAAGTCCGCTGTATACGATCAAGCAGACCTTCGGCGAACACGGCGTCGTGCCGACCCCGTCGAACGTGCTCGGTATCCTGTCGCTGGTGTTCTGGTCGCTGATTCTGGTGGTGTCGGTGAAGTACGCCGGGTTCATCATGCGTGCCGACAACAAGGGTGAGGGCGGCATCATGGCGCTGACCGCGCTCGCGCAGCGCACGGTGCGCAGCAGCCAGCGTGCGCGCTGGTGGATCGTGATGCTCGGCCTGTTCGGCGCGGCACTGTTCTTCGGTGACGGCGTGATCACGCCGGCGATCTCCGTGCTCGGCGCCGTCGAGGGTCTGGAAGTGCTCGCACCCGGGCTTCAACACTGGATCGTGCCTATCGCGGCGGTCATCATCGTGCTGCTTTTCTCGTTCCAGAAATACGGTACTGGCAAGGTCGGCGCCGTGTTCGCACCGATCATGATCGTCTGGTTCGTGACTCTCGCTGCACTCGGCATTTGGCATATCGCCCAAGGCCCGTCTGTGCTGCGCGCGCTGTCCCCTTACTACGCCATCGATTTCTTCATCCAGGCCCGCTGGTCTGCGTTTTTTGCGCTTGGCACGGTCATCCTCGCGATCACCGGCGCCGAGGCGCTGTATGCGGACATGGGTCATTTCGGCAAGACGCCGATCCGCTACTCGTGGTTCGCCTTCGTGCTGCCCTCGTTGGTGCTCAACTATTTCGGCCAAGGGGCCCTGCTGATTGCCAACCCGAAGGCCGCCGCGAATCCACTGTTCCTGATGGTGCCGCCGATGATGCTGGTGCCGATGTTGATCCTCGCTGCCGCTGCCGCGGTGATCGCCTCGCAGGCCGTGATTTCGGGTGCATTCTCGGTCACCCGAGAGGCGATTTCGCTCGGCTTTCTCCCGCGCATGCAGGTGCAACACACCTCGCGCGAGCAGATGGGACAGGTTTACCTGCCGTGGATCAACCGCATGTTGCTGGTGCTGACGCTCGCGGTCGTGCTCGGATTCAAGTCTTCCGACAACCTCGGTGCCGCCTACGGCATTGCCGTGGTCGGCACAATGACGATCGATTCGATCCTCGTCATGATCGTGTTCCGCCGGATGTGGCACTGGAGCCAGCCGAAGGTGGCCGCCGTCGGCGCGTTGTTCCTGTTCGTCGACACCGCCTTCCTGACCGCGAACGCGGACAAGATTGAACACGGCGGCTGGCTTCCGCTGGTGCTCGGCGCGGCGATCTTCACCATGATGGCGACCTGGCGCCGCGGCCGCGAATTGGTGGTGCGAGAAATCAAGCAAGGTGGCCTCGCGCTTGCTCCGTTCATTTCATCCATCGTCGCGCATCCGCCGCTGCGCGTGCCGGGCACCGCCGTGTTCCTGACCGCGAACGAAGGCGGTGTGCCGCATGCGCTGCTGCACAACCTCAAGCACAACAAGGTATTGCACGAGCGCAATGTGATACTGACGGTCGAGACGGTGGATACGCCGGTCGCCGAAAACGAAGAGCGTGTCGAGGTCGAGTCGCTCGGCGATGGGTTCTACCGTGTCACCCTGCGTTTCGGTTTCGCCGAAGACCCGGATGTGCCCAACATGCTGGAAACGGTGACGGTCTGCCGCATGCCGTTCGACATGATGGACACGACGTTCTTCCTCAGTCGCGAAAGCATCGTCGCGACCGACCGCCCCGGCATGGCGCTTTGGCGCGACAGGCTGTTCGCCTTCATGCAGCGCAATGCGATGCCGGCGACCGCGTTCTTCCAGATCCCCGGCAATCGCCTGATCGAGCTCGGCACCCAGATCGAGATCTGAGGAGCGGGGAATCGGGAATGGGGAGTCGGGAATCGAAAGAGCGAAACGCCCTGCTCGATACTGAACGCTTCCTGCGCAGTAGTGCGCGTTCGCCTATCCCGCGTGCCACAAGCAAACGATAATCCACGCGATTCCCGATTCCCGATTCCCCAATCCCGGCCCTTCAATGACCGACCGACTCACTTCGGCCAGCGCGAATCGCGAAGACGACCTCGTGGAGGCGACCATCCGCCCGCAGCGCTTGTCCGAGTATCTGGGACAGGAAGTGGTGCGCGAGCAGATGTCGATCTACATCGAAGCGGCGCGGCGGCGCGGTGAAGCGCTCGATCATGTGCTGATCTTCGGACCCCCCGGACTCGGCAAGACCACGCTCTCACACGTGATCGCAAACGAACTCGGCGTGAACCTGCGCTCGACCTCGGGTCCGGTGCTGGAACGCCCCGGCGATCTCGCTGCGTTGCTGACCAACCTGCAGCCGCGTGATGTGTTGTTTGTCGATGAGATCCATCGCCTCTCGCCAATCGTCGAAGAAGTGTTGTATCCGGCACTCGAAGACTTTCAGATCGACATCATGATCGGCGAGGGGCCCGCCGCGCGTTCGATCAAGCTCGATCTGCCTCCGTTCACGCTGATCGGCGCGACCACGCGCGCAGGACTTTTGACGGCGCCGCTGCGTGACCGTTTCGGCATCGTGCAACGGCTGGAGTTCTACAGCACGACGGAGCTCACCGCGATCGTGCGTCGCGCCGCGAAAATCCTCGGTATTGCCTGCGATGGCGAAGGCGCGATTGAAATCGCGCGCCGCGCCCGTGGCACGCCGCGTATCGCCAATCGCCTTTTGCGGCGTGTGCGCGACTACGCCGAAGTCAGGGCGGACGGCACCATCACGGCGCCGGTGGCCGCCGCCGCACTGGCCATGCTGAAGGTCGATGCAGAAGGATTCGATGCGCTCGATCGCCGCCTGCTCAGCATGATCATCGAGAATTTCGATGGCGGACCGGTCGGTGTCGATTCACTCGCAGCGGCGCTTTCGGAAGAACGCGGCACGATCGAAGATGTGGTCGAACCGTTCCTGATCCAGCAAGGCTATCTCGTACGCTCTGCGCGCGGGCGCATGGCCACGAACAAGGCGTTCCTCCATATGGGCTTCAAGCCACCGAAGCGCCCCGTACTCGAGGATTTGTTCCTCGATGAGCCGGGAATCGAGAATCGGGAATCGGCAATCGGGGGCGAGGCGTGAGCCACCGCCCGCGGGAACCTGCTGTTCTCCATTCTCCGTTCTCCATTCCCGATTCCCCGCCTTTCGCATGGCCGGCCCGCGTGTACTGGGAAGACACCGACGCTGGCGGAGTCGTCTATCATGCGCGCTACCTGCATTTTCTCGAACGCGCGCGCAGCGAGTGGCTTCGGGCAGCCGGCATCGGCCAACAGCAACTGCGCGATGACACTGGCATTGTGTTCGTCGTGCATCGGATGGAGCTGTCGTTCAATGCGCCGGCGCGACTCGATGATCTGCTGAGCGCGACGGTCGTCCCTGGAGAGCGCCGCAGCGCGAGCTTCGTGGTGCATCAGGAACTGCGTCGTGAACCCGAATCCCGGGCGCTGGTCGAAGCGCGTGTGCGCATCGCATGCCTCAATGCGGCGAGTTTTCGCCCGTGCCCGATCCCGGACCATCTGCTTTTGCTGCAAGAGATTGCCAAGCCATGAATTCAGAATTGAACGTACTTGCCCTGATCCTCAACGCCAGCCTGCCGGTGAAGTTGGTGCTCGGGATCCTGATCGGCTTCTCGATCGCCTCGTGGTTCATCATCTTCCGCAAGAAGGCATTGATCGATCGCGCCAATGCGAGCGCGGATGCATTTGAGGAGCGCTTCTGGTCCGGCGCGGATCTGGCCGGTCTCTTTAAGGAGATCACCGGCGACGGCGAACGCGTGACCGCGAGCGGCGCAATCTTCGAAGCGGGGTTTCGCGAATTCGCGCGCCTGCGCCAGCGCCGCGGCGTCGATTCGCGCGCATTGCTCGAAGGGGCGCAGCGCGCGATGCGCGTGGCCTCGACGCGCGAAGTCGACCGCCTCGAACACAATCTCGAATTCCTCGCCAACGTCGGTTCGATCAGTCCGTATGTCGGTCTGTTCGGCACCGTGTGGGGCATCATGATCGCGTTCCAGGGTTTGGCCAACGTGAAGGAAGCGACCATCGCGATGGTCGCGCCAGGCATCTCCGAAGCGTTGATTGCGACGGCAATGGGTCTGTTCGCGGCGATCCCCGCGGTGTGGGCCTACAACCGCTATTCGACCCGACTCGAGCGCATCAACATGCGTTACGACACCTTCGTCGAGGAGTTTTCCTCGATCCTCGCGCGCCAGGCGCATATGGAAGACGGCGCATGAACCCCACGCTGCCCCGGCCTGCGTTGGAGTACCGCATATGCAGAATCTAGGCCGAAGAAAGCGCCGCAAACTGAAGGCGGAGATCAACGTCGTGCCGTATATCGACGTGATGCTCGTGTTGCTGATCATCTTCATGGTGACCGCGCCGCTGCTCAATCTCGGCGTCGATATCCAGTTGCCACAATCGGCCGCGAAGGCGATCCAGAACGACAAGGAACCGGCCGTCATCAGCGTCGATCAGGACGGCAAGTATTTCCTCACGCTTGGTGCCGCCAAGCGCGATCCGATCGAGGCCGATGCCCTGGTCAACAAAATTTCAGCTTTCATACGCGAGAATCCAACAGTTCCTGTGCTGGTTGCGGGCGACCAGCGGGCCGATTACGGAAAGATCTATCAGGCAATGGTGCTGTTGCAGTCGGCCGGAGTGCCGAAGGTGGGCTTGATGAGCCAACCGACGCAGGCGGACGGAGCGCGCTAGCCGGATGAGGAGCCCGATCCTGGTCGAGAGTTTTGGCGACAAGTTGCGCGCGTTCGGGTTTGCGCTCGGATTGCATTTGCTGGTGGTGCTGTCCTTGTTGATCGGCTTGTGGTGGACCCACGAGACGCGGCCGGTGAGCATGCCGGGGCCGGTGATCGAGGCGACGCTGATTGGACCGACGGCCGCACCAAAAGCGCACGCGGGCGCGGCGAGGCCGAAACCGGCACCACCGAAACCGACCACCGAACCACCCAAGCCGGAGCCTGCAAAACCGGAACCTCCGAAACCCGAACCACCGAAGGCGGCGGAGCCGCAGAAACCGACACCCGCCGAAGTGCAGCGGCAGGATCAGGTTGAACAGGAGCGCGTCGCCGCGCTGGCACAGGAAAAGGCGGAACAGCAACAGAAAGAACAGGAAGAAAAGCATCGCCAGGCGCAAGTGCTGCTCGATCAGGAACAGAAAGAAAAGAAAATCAAGGAAGAGCAGCAGAAGCAACTCGCGGACATTCGCAAGCAACGCGAAGCGGCAGAGAAGAAGCTGAAGCTGGAAAAGGAAAAGCTGGCGCAACTGGAAGATCGCAATAGCCAGCAGAAAGCCGAGCAAGCGCAGCCAGCGGCCGAACACGAGGCCGAACATGCACAGACCGGTGTAGGCGGCCAGGACAACGATCTCAGTGGCCGTTACTCGGCGGCGATCCAGGCCGCCGTGACGCAAAACTGGAATCGCCCTGATAGCGCAGAAGCGGGTTTGAAGTGTGCGTTGAACATCACCCAGATTCCGGGTGGCGATGTGATCAGCGTGACGATTGGCTCACCCTGCAATGCGGATCAGGCGACGCGCAATTCAATCGAGCAAGCAGTGATGAAAGCAGCGCCGCTACCGTTCCAGGGTTACGAAAAAGTGTTCCAGCGCAGCATCAAACTCAATTTCAAATACAACGGAGAGGGCGGATGACGATGTTCAAACGGTTCATGAGCTGCGCCGTGCTGGTGTTGGCAGGCTTGCTGGCCGGCAACGCCGCGTTCGCGCAAGGTCTCGATATCGACATCATCAACGGCAGCGCATCGGCGTTGCCGATCGCGGTGGTGCCGTTCGGCTTCGAAGGTGCCAGCGTGCCCCCGGAGTCGAATCCCGGCGAAGTCGTGCGCGCCGATCTCGCGCGCTCCGGCCAGTTCCGTACGCTGCCAAAAAACGATGTGGTCGAATTCCCGACCCGCCAGAGTGAGGTCAAGTTCGCCACCTGGCGGCTATTGAAACAGGACTATCTCGTCATCGGTCGCATGGCCGACGGCGCCGACGGTGCGTTGCGCGTCGAGTACGAACTGTACGATGTCGCCAAGCAGCAGAAGCTCACCGATGGTGCGATCAGCGGCCAGCGCAGTGGCTTGCGCGACATCGCGCACCAAGTGGCCGACATCGTCTACGAGAAGATCCTCGGCGTACGCGGTGCGTTCGCAACGCGCATTGCCTACATCACAGCATCAGGTTCGCCGCCGAGCTATCAGTACGCATTGATGGTCGCCGATTCGGACGGCTACAGCCCGCAGGTGGTGGTGCGTTCGCGCGAATCGCTGCTGTCGCCGGCGTGGTCGCCGGACGGCAAGAAGATCGCCTATGTCTCGTTCGAGAGCGGCAATTCGAACATCTACATCCAGGATCTGGGTACCGGTTCGCGCCAGGTCGTATCGAACAGCAAGGGCATCAACAGCGCGCCAGCGTTCTCGCCGGATGGCAACCGCCTCGCCATGAGCCTGTCCAAGGGCGGTAACCCTGACATCTACATCATGGATCTGGGCAGTCGCGCCACGACTCAGATCACAAAGCATTTCGCGATCGATACCGAGCCGCGCTGGGCGCCTGATGGCCAGAGCCTGTACTTCACCTCGGACCGTTCGGGCAAGCCGCAGATCTACCAGGTATCGCCAAGCGGTGGCGAAGCGACGCGGGTCACGTTCGAAGGCCAGTACAACGCCAGTCCGAGCATCATTAACGCGAAGGGCCTCAAACTTGCAATGGTGCAGGGCAGCGGAAACGTGTATCGTATTGCAATCCTTGACCGGGCGACGAACCAGAGCATCATGGTTTCGCCAGGCAGCCAAGATGAAGCCCCGAGTT
>JBDSFA010000331.1:0-2327 GCA_039919785.1 Dokdonella sp.
GCGGCATCAAGCTCGGAGTGGGCGGCCTTGCGCGGGCGTACGGTGGCTGCGCAGCTGAGTGTCTGCGCCTGGCCGAGAAGGAAGCGCTGGTCGAGCGCGTGCGTGTACGCGTGCGTTGCGATTTCGCCGCCGCGCCGATGTTGTATGCGCGATTGCGCGAATTCGACGCCGTCAAACAGGCGGAAAACTCGTCCAGCGATGGCGTCGAACTCGACCTTGATGTCGCGGCCGCACGTGTCGCGGGGCTCAGCGCCTTCGTGCGCGACTTGACCCGCGGGCGGGGTTCGCTCGAGATTCCGACTTGAACGTGTGACCTACGCCCACACGTCAAGGTCATTCGATAGCCGGAAATTGCTCCTGCATTTCGACCCACAGGGATGTGGCAAGTGTCCGCGGGTGCCGGGAGCACCTGCGGACCCGACATATCGACCGTCCTTGGCCATATCCGGAAATTGCTCCTGCATTTCGACCCACAGGGATGTGGGAAGTGTCCGCGGGTGCCGGGAGCACCTGCGGACCCGACATACCGGCCGTCCTTGGCCATAAAATGCGCGCATGACCGACAAAGCCGTTACCGATTCTCCGCGCAAGATCCGCTCCCTGACCCGCCTGCTGCCGCATCTGAAGCCGTATCGCGGCCTGATCGCCGGCTGGCTTGGATTCCTCGCGCTCTCCTCGACCGCCACACTCATCCTGCCGCAGGCAGTGCGCGTGATGATCGACCACGGATTCACGCAGGCGAATGCGTCCGCGATCAATGCGGCCTTCCTCGGCTTGTTCGCGGTTGCGGGCTTGCTCGCGGTTGCGACGGCAGCGCGCTTCTTCTTCGTCAGTCTGCTCGGCGAGCGCGTGGCTGCAGATTTGCGGCGTCGGCTTTACGATCATCTGCTGACCCTCGACCAGACATTCTTCGAAAGTACGCGCACGGGCGAACTTGTGTCGCGCCTCGCCGCTGACACGGAACTGGTGCAGACCGTGGTCGGGTCGACGCTATCGGTCGCGCTGCGCAGCGTGGTCACCCTGATCGGTGGTGCTATCGCCATGATCCTGACCAGTCCGCGCCTCGCCGGCTTCACCGTGCTGGTGATTCCCGCCGTCGTGCTGCCCATCGTCGTATTCGGTCGCCGCGTCTCCAAGCTTTCGCGCGAGAGCCAGGATCGCATCGCGGATGCATCGGCTACCGCCAGCGAAACCCTGAATGCGGTGCACACGGTGCAGGCCTACACGCGCGAGCCACAGGAGTCGCAGCGCTACCGAGATGCGGTCGTGCTCGCACTTGCGACAGCGCGCAAGCGCATCATGATGACCGGCACCCTGACTGCGCTGGTGATCCTGCTGTCGTTCGGCGCGATCACCCTAGTATTGTGGATGGGCGCCAAGGCCGTCATTGCTGGGACGATGGCCGTCGGCGTGCTGAGCCAGTTCGTGTTGTACGCAGTCCTCGCGGCGGGTTCGGTCGGCGCGTTGACCGAAGTGTGGGGTCAGGTCCTGCGTGCGGGTGGCGCGCTGGGACGCATCGGCGATCTGCTCGACACACGCGCCGAGATTGCTACGCCCGCATCTGCAGAGACGTTGACGAAGCCGGTGCGCGGGACGATCCGCTTCGAGCAAGTCGAGTTTCGTTATCCATCCAGACCCGATCGCGCCGCACTGCACGACTTCACGCTGGAAATCCAACCCGGACAGACCATCGCACTGGTGGGCCCTTCCGGCGCCGGCAAGACCACCGTGTTCCAGCTGTTGCTTCGTTTTTACGATCCACTCAGCGGGCGCATCACGCTCGACGGAGCGGATCTGCGCGCCATCGCGCTGCCCGACTTGCGTGGCAGTTTCGCGCTGGTGCCGCAGGATCCGGTGCTGTTCGGCGCTAGCGCCGCGGACAACATCGGATTCGGTCGCACTGGCGCCAGCCTCGACGAAATCGTCGCGGCCGCACGCTCGGCCGAAGCGCACGAATTTCTCGACGCATTGCCGGAACGCTACGACACCTATCTGGGCGAGCGCGGCGTACGCTTGTCCGGCGGACAGCAACAGCGTGTCGCGATCGCCCGTGCGCTGCTGCGAGACGCGCCCGTGCTGCTGCTCGACGAAGCGACCTCGAGCCTCGATGCGCAATCTGAACACCTGATCCAGAATGCGCTCGAACGCCTGATGCAGAACCGCACGACCTTGGTCATCGCGCATCGGCTTGCGACCGTGCAGAAGGCGGATCGCATCGTCGTGATGGATGGTGGTCGCATCATTGCGCAAGGCACCCATGCGCAACTCGTGAGTGAGGATGGTCTCTACGCGGAACTGGCACGTCTGCAATTTGCGGCCTAGGACGG
>JBDSFA010000003.1:0-3080 GCA_039919785.1 Dokdonella sp.
CGTGGTAGCCGTCGCCGCCGGAGAGACTGCCGCCCTTGTACCAGACGCGGTCCCAGGCATTGCGCACTTCGGGCTGCGCACTTTGCGCACTCAAGGCCTGGTTGACGATGTTCATCGCATCCGAGCCTTGCGGCAGGCGGTGGTGATGTGCGAAGGCATTGCAGATATCCATCGGGCTCGCGCGCCAGCTTCCCGATGTGAGCAAGCCGGGATTGGAGTATGCGCCCGACACGTACGGACCCAGCGGGACGATCTGGTTGTCGATGAATTGCTGTTGATACGCCTCGCTGCCGTTGATGTAGGCCTGCGCCGTGGCAAGCGGGAACGAGAAAAGCAGATGGAACTGCTCGCTGATGTCGAGCAGCGGTTTGAGTATGGTCGGGTCGGCGACACCGTCGGCATCGATGGCGTCGCCGATGAGGGAACGGCCGACCCGATGATGTACGTGGTCGGTGGCGGTGTTGTCGCTGATGCCGATCATCAGCGTGGCCATGTCCGAGATCGAGAACAGCGTGCCAAGAGGTTCGTTGTTGATGGTGCCGGAGGGGGCGATCAGGGAGGAAACCAGCTGGATGTTTTCGTCGATGTCGATTGAACCCCGGTTCATGCCGCGTGCGAGCCCGGCGAGCACCCACAATTTGAAGATCGAGGCGGTGGCGTGCGGCTGCGAAGCATTCAAATCCGCGATGGCCGTGCATTGCCCGCTCGCGCCGATGCGGCCGACCAGCATTGCCGGCGCGCTGGAGAGCGTGCCGAATTTGGCGACGGCCTGGGTGAGATCGAGCGTCTGGTCTACGGCGTATTGCACCGACCCGAAATAGTTGCTCACGCTGAAGATGAGGATGCCGTGCGCGCCGGTGTAGTGCGCTTCGAGGTTGAGGAATCCGTACGGCGTGATGAGGTCCGGTTTGGAAATGACCACGGTGACCTGCGCCGGGGTCACCGCCACCACGTCGCGGATAATCGCGTTGGGGAAGCTCGTGCGCAGCGTCTGGAAGAACGCCTGCGTGTTGGCGACCGATACGCTCCAGCTCGGATCGAAATGCGCGGCGATTTCCGCCGGGGTGGTGGTCTGGCCGACGGCGAGCTCGCCCATGATCCATTCGAGCTGGTCGGCGGTCGGACCAGGGGGCAGGGGAAAGGTATTGCCCACGCGCGGGAAATTCGGGCCGACCACTGGCACTTCGAAGCCGTCCGAGTACAGGCGATCCGCCCAGGCAGTGCCGAACGAGAGCAGGCCAATCAGTATGAAAAGGCAGCGTTTCATGACGAGTCCCCCGGCTGAACCGCGACCCTGCTGGCCGCACACTTCCTACTAGCGAAAAAGAGTGCCCAATCGGCTCATGCGCGACCGAGGGGCTCGGGTCGCGCGCAGGCAGCAGGTCCGGCGGGCAGGATAGTCCAATCACATCGTCCGTGACCTATCACCCATTGCCGTTGGCGCGGCCCCGTGATGAGGTGCGCGTCTTCTCTGTGCGCGAGCTCTCCGATGCCTTCGTTCCGATGTGCTGCCTTGTTGCTCGTCCTGATTGCGGCTCCGCTGGCTGTGCTCTCGAAAACGCCTGCCGACGCAGCGCCGACCGGCAAACTGTCCACGGATGCGATTCCGCAGCACTATGCTCTGCATCTGACGATTGACCCGAGTACCGAGCGCTTCAGCGGTGAAGCGCGTATCCGCGTCAAGCTGGCGAAGGCGACCGATCATGTGTGGCTGCATGCGCAGGCGATCGCTGTGAGCAAGGCCGCCGTCGTCGATGCTGCCGGCAAGACCTTCGACGTGAAGGCGACGGCACACGCCGATGCGGGTCTGCTCGAAGTCGCCTTCGGCCGCAGCCTGCAAGCGCAGGACATCGAACTTGTGTTTGCCTACAGCGCGCCGTTCAACGCCCAGCTTGAAGGTGTGTACAAGGTAAAGGTTGGCGACGACAGCTACGCCATCACGCAGATGGAGCCGGTAAGCGCGCGTTTTGCGTTCCCCGGTTTTGACGAGCCGCGTTTCAAGACGCCGTTCGACATCGTGTTGACGGTGCCGACCGACGAGGTCGCGGTGGCCAACACGCGCCAGTTGAAGGAAGAGGTATCCGGCGACAAGAAATGGAAAACGCTGACGTTCGCGACGACGAAACCGCTGCCGACGTATCTGGTCGCATTCGCGGTTGGCCCGTGGGATGTGGTCGATGCGCCAGCGATCCCGCCGAATGCGGTGCGCAACCAGGCGCTGCCCTTGCGCGGCATCGGTCCGCGTGGCACGGCGAAGCAGCTCGCCTGGGCGCTTGAAGTGGCGCCGCAGATCGTGAAGTTCTACGAGGACTACACCGCGCAGCCGTATCCATTCGACAAGCTCGACCTGCTCGGCGCACCGGATTTCTCCGCGGGTGCGATGGAGAACGCAGGACTCATCATCTATCGCGATGCGTACCTTCTGATCGATGCGAATGCCGCGGCCGATCGCTATCGCAACGTATTCAACATCGAGGCGCACGAAATCGCGCACCAGTGGTATGGCGATCTCGTCACGGTACCGTGGTGGGACGACATCTGGCTCAACGAGGCGTACGCAACCTGGGCGCAGGCGAAGGCGACCACGGTGTTGAAGCCGGAATACCAGGCGCCGCTGGAATCGCTCGAACGCCGCCTCGGCGCGATGGCGAGCGACAGGCTGCTCAGTACGCGCAAGGTGCGTCAGCCGATTCTGGGTCGCGGCGACATCGAGACCGCGTTCGACAGCATCACGTATCAGAAGGGCGCGAGCGTGCTCGCGATGTTCGAGGCCTGGGTTGGCGAGGACACGTTCCGCAAAGGCATGCGCGCCTATCTCGGACGGCACGCGTTCGGCAGCGGCAGTTCCGACGACCTCATCGCGAGCCTGGCGGAGACAAGCGGCAAGGGCGAGACGTTCGCCAAGGCGATGCGTAGTTTCCTCGATCAGCCTGGCGTACCGCAGATCCACAGTGCGCTTGCCTGCACGGATGGCAAGCCTTCGCTCACGCTTAGCCAGTCGCGCTACCTTCCGTTCGGCGTGTTAGCGAAAGATGCACCGCTGTGGAGCGTGCCGGTGTGCTCGCGCTTTGGCCGCGGGG
>JBDSFA010000286.1:0-13412 GCA_039919785.1 Dokdonella sp.
ATTGAGGAAATTCATCCGGTGCTGGCAGAAGTGCAGCCGGACCACACAGGCGAATCTCGGCCGCGCCGAGTGCGCCGAGGCCGTGGATATCCGATCGCGCGACGCGCGAATGGCGGATGTCGCCGCAGATCGCGATCTTGAGTCCGTCGATGCGGCCCTTGTGGTCGCGGATCGTGAGCAGGTCGAGCAGGCCCTGGGTCGGATGCGCATGGTTGCCGTCGCCTGCATTCAGCACCGAAGCATGACGCGCGCGTGCGGCAAGGCGCGCGGGCGTGCCGTTCTCCTTGTGGCGCACGACGAACGCGTTGCTGTCCATCGCTTCCAGCGTCGCCAGCGTGTCTTCCAGACTCTCACCCTTGCTCGTCGATGAACTGCCGATGTCGAAATTCACCACGATCGCGCCGAGCCGACTCGCGGCGAGCTCGAAGCTGGTGCGCGTGCGCGTCGAGGCTTCGAAGAAGAGATTGACCACGGTGCGTCCTTCGAGCAACCCGAGCGATGGAGCACCGCCGCGGAACTCGGCGCGAAGTTGCGCGGCGCGATCGAGCAGGGTTTCGATGCGCGCCCGGCCGAGGCCGTCGAGCGTGAGCAGGTGACGCAAACGGCCGTGGCTATCGATTTGCAGATCGGTCATGGAGCGGCTTCCGGAAGAATTTGCGCAGGTTTCAGGATGGCTGCACAAGCCAGGATTCGAGGATGATCTGTGCTGCGAGTGCATCGATAGCGGCTGCGTCCTTGCGCTTGGCTGAGCCATTCGCGCGCTGTGCGGCAAATCGACGCGCGGCTTCGCCGGAGGTGTAGCGCTCGTCGACCAGATGCACCTCACGCGCGTAGCGCCGTGTCAGCATCGTCGCGAATTCGCGCGCAGCGCGGCTCATCGGCTGCTCGCTGCCATCCAGTGCGAGTGGCAAGCCGACCACGAGGTGTTCGGGGCGCCATTCGGCCACGAGTGCATCGAGTTTCGTCCAGTCGCCATTGGCCAGTGTGGTCAGCGCTCGCGCGCTCGCGCTGATGCGGTGGCCAATCGCGACGCCGATCAGGCGCGTACCGAAATCGAAGGCGAGGGCGCTGCCCGGGTTGCAGTCGTGTGACGTGAACTCAGGCGTGGCCGGCATAGCTTGCAAGCTGAATCATGTTCACGCCGACCAGCGCAGCCGCCGCTTCCCAGCGGTCCTCCAGTGGCGTCTCGAACAGCACGCGTTCCGCCGCCGGCGCGGTCAGCCAATGGTTGTCACACAGTTCCTGTTCGAGTTGGCCGGGGCTCCAGCCGGAGTAGCCCAGCGCGACCACTGCGTGGCTCGGCCCATTGCCGGCGGCGATCGCAATCAGGATGTCGCGTGAGGTGGTGACACTGATCTGGTCGGAAATGCGAAACGAGGATTCCCAGTCACCGGGCGGGGAATGCAGGACGAATCCGCGCTCCGGCTGCACCGGTCCGCCGATCAGGACCGGCGCATCAATGACATCGGGAAGTTCCGACTGCAGGTTCATCTGGGCGAGCACATCACCGAGGCGGTATTCCGACAGGCGATTGATCATCAAGCCCATTGCCCCATCTTCGCCGTGCTGGCACACAAACGCGACGCCGCGCGAAAAGTTCGGATCGCGCAATGCCGGCATTGCGATCAACAACTGATTGGTCAGTGGGGTCGAGTCAGGCATGCGCGCATTGTACGCGGCGGGAATCGGGAATCGGATAGACAATGCTCTTTCGATTCACGATTCCCGATTCCCGATTCCCCCTCTTACCGATTGCGCAGGATGTCGCCAGGCAGGAATTGCCAGGTCCGACTGATGTAAAGCTCGTCGATCTTCTCGCGGGTTTCCGGCAGCGCCGGGAACGGCTCGGCCAGGCGGGTAATGCGGATGGCTGCATCGTCCAGGAGCTTGTGGCCACTCGACTGGATCACGTCGATGCTCTTGATCTTGCCTTGGCGGTCAAGACCGACCGTCAGCACCAGCTGGCCGTGCAATTGCTGGCGACGGGCCTCGTCGGGATAGTTCAGGTTGCCGATGCGCTCGATGCGAGCGACCCAGGCGCGCATGTAGGCGGCGAATTCGTATTCCTTGGTGTTCGCGGAGATGTACTTGCGCTTGGGTCGCTTCGCGTATTGCTCGGTTTCGCGTTCGATCTCCTGGGCGAGCTTGGCCATCTCCAGCTTGCGCTGCTCGGTCTCACGCTCGTTCGTGGTGGGCTGGTCCACATCGGGCGTCTGCCGCTCGGTCACGACGCTATGGGTGGAGCGGCGCTGGGTCAGTACTTCCGTCGCGGTCGGAGGAGTGGGCCGCGGCGCGCCGTCTTCGAGTGGTATTGGCGCGACACCCGGAAGCGCCTTGGGCAAGGGGCTGGATAGCGGCTGTGAGGGACGGTGCGCCTTGTCCGATTCACCGCCACCACTGTTGTTGGCCTGCGCGATGAAATCGGCCTTGTCGGGTTTTTCGCTGTTCGCCGACTGCACCAGGATCACATCCAGCGAGGGCAGGCGCGGCGGCGCCTTTTCAAACTCGAAGGTGATGCCGAGGGCCAGCACTGCGTGCGCGACGATCGAGAAGAGCAGGGTGACGCCGAGGCGGTCGCCGCTGCCGGTCGTTGGATCCGCCATCACGCCGCCGTCGTGGCTTCGAGCCGATCGAACAACAGGCCTGCGATGTTGAGGCCAAACGCAGCGTCGAGTTCGCGCACACAGGTCGGCGACGTTACGTTGATTTCAGTGAGCCAGTCGCCGATCACGTCAAGGCCGACGAAGCGCATGCCACGACGCACAAGTTCCGGGCCGACCTCGGCGGCAATCCAGCGGTCGCGTTCCGATAGCGCCACACCAACGCCTTTGCCGCCGGCGGCAAGGTTGCCGCGGAAGTCGTCTCCTTGCGGAATGCGCGCCAGCGCGTACGGCACGGGCTCGCCGTCGATCATGAGGATGCGCTTGTCGCCGGCGCTGATCTCGGGGATGAACTTCTGTGCGATGGCGAAGCCATGGCCGTTGCCAGTCAGGGTTTCCAGGATCACGTTGAGGTTGGGATCGCCATGACGCGAGCGGAAGATGCTGCGGCCGCCCATGCCGTCGAGTGGCTTCAGCACAACTTCGCCATGTTCGGCAACGAAGCGCCTGAGTTCGGCCGCATCGCGTGCAACGACAGTCGGTGCGCAGCATTGCGGAAACTGCAGCGCAAATAGCTTCTCGTTGGCGTCGCGCAGGCCGCGCGGGTCGTTTACGACAGTAACGCCAGCGCGCTGCGCGAGCTCGAGCACCATCGTATCGTAGACGAATTGGGCGTCGACAGGGGGATCCTTGCGCGCGAACGCATAATCGATACCAGCCAGCTCGCGCCATTGCGCGGCGCCCAGGGTGAACCAATCGTCGGTGTCGTCGCGAACGACCAGGAGCGCGAGGCGTGCCCACGCACAGCCGTCGCGCACGGCAAGGTCGCCCTGGGTTGCGTAGTACAGCGTGTAACCGCGGCGCTGCGCTTCGAGCAGCATCGCCAGGGTCGTGTCTTTCTTCGGCCGGATCGTGGCGATCGGGTCCATCAGCACGGCTAGGGTTCGGGGCATGCAGGGATCTGCTGGGTGTAGGTTGGGCAAAGGATAAATGTGACGCTGATCGGCGGTTGCGAACCATGCCACGTCGGGGCGGCATGGTCTGCAGCGAGAAAATTCGGGGCGACACAGCCCCAATCCAAGCGGGACGCGCGTCGAAACCGCGCGAGCACGCGCATACTACACTCGGGCGGTCGGGACCAGCTCGGTTGAAAGGTCCGTTCTCTCATTTATTCGCGGACTTACAACAACAACTTGACAGATTCGCTAGCTATGTCGGATAAGAGGGTTCGATCGCGCAATCGTGATCTGGGTTTGTCGACGGCCGTCGGGTCCGGCATGCCGTTTGCATGTAGACGCGACATGAAATGAACTGTGCGCCGGGCGACCGGCACCGAGTACGTGGTAGGGGGATTAGGTGGACGACACCAAGCAAGGTGACCTGAACGGCATCAAGGTCATGGTCATCGACGATTCGAAGACCATTCGGCGCACAGCCGAAACCTTGCTGCGCAAGGAAGGCTGTGAAGTGGTCACTGCCACAGACGGATTTGAGGCGCTGTCGAAGATTTCCGACCAGCAGCCGCAGATCATTTTCGTCGACATCATGATGCCGCGGCTGGATGGCTATCAGACCTGCGCGCTGATCAAGAACAACCAGATGTTCAAGGCTACTCCGGTAATCATGCTGTCATCGAAGGACGGTTTGTTCGACAAGGCGCGCGGGCGGATTGTCGGATCGGAACAATATCTGACCAAGCCGTTCACGCGTGAGGAGTTGCTCGGCGCGATCCGCCGTCACGTGGACTGGAAGTGAAACCGAGTAGCGCCATTCGTTCGACAGGGGAAAAGATGGCAGCCACATGCTTCATTGAGGAATTCTTGCGTCGTGCCTCAGGTGCGGATCAATGTGCCTCCGCTTGCGCTGCCCGGTCAGCGCTCCGTGCGCGCGTGCGCAAGCAACTCGGGGTCTGAACGACATGGCCACGACTGACTTTTCAGCCACTCCATTCGAGGCGCTCGCCGAATACGAGCGCCGCAGCTTGACGCATGCGGCAGGCGCGCCCGAACAGATCGAAGCGCCCGGGTTGTGGCGCGGCATCGGTTTCCGCATCGGCGATCGCTATTTCGTCAGCAGCATTGCGGAAGTCAACGAAATTCTCAGTCTGCCTGCGCTGACCATCGTGCCCGGCGCACGCACCTGGTTGCTCGGCATCGCCAACGTGCGTGGCAGCCTGATTCCCGTCATAGACCTGCGTGATTTCATCGGCGGTGGTCGCAGCACGACGAGTGAAACTACACGCGTGTTGATGGTGCGCCAGCCAGCCGGCAGCATCGGCCTTCTGATCGACGAAGTGCTTGGTCAGCGCAGCTTCTCCAAGGAGCAGCTGGAGGAGGCGGTCGGCGAAGCAGACGAACATTACGCTCGCTTTGTCGGCGAAAACGTTCAATTGGGTGAAGTGCTGTGGGGCCTGTTCAGTGTGGCCGCGTTGGCGCGTAGCCCCCAATTCCAGCAGGCCGCCGCATGAAAAATTATCGACGGTTAGTCACGGGCCGGCAGCGGCAGAAATGTTCAAGAGGGGGTGAAGCGTGAGTACTACGGCGGGTGCAGCAGGTCGCGGCAGCGGGCGCGCGAACACGGTGTTGTTCGTGGTACTCGGCCTACTCTTCATTATCGCGATCGTCGATTTCGTTCTCCTGTACCTCAACAACCGCGATGACCGTCAAGCGATCTCGTACACCACCCAGATCCAGGTGTTGTCGCAGCAGCTTGCAAAATATGCGTCTGAAGCGGTCGGCGGTAATGAACTCGCGTTCCAGGAGCTCGAAAGCACGCGTAGCAATATCGACACGTACGTGCACGCGCTGAACGTCGGCGACAAGACGATGCCGGCCTATGCGACCAAGAGCGGCGTCAAAAACGAGATCGAGGCGCTGACCAAGGCCTGGAGCGAACTGCAAGGCAACGCGAAGAAGATTCTCGACAACAAGGACGTCGTCCTCAACGCGACCACGAGCGCGAAGGACTTCACCGACAAGCTATCCGGCCTCAACTCGCGCATGAGTGAGGTCGTGAACATCCTGACCGACAAGAATGTCAGCGCTTCGCAGGTTTACATCGCGTCGCGCCAGATGCAGCTGGCCGATCGCATGGGCGGTCGGGTCGCCAAGATCCTCGCCGGCGGTGCTGACACGCAATCGTCAGCTGCAGGCCTTGATCGCGACTCGCGCCTCTATCAAACCGTCGTGATGGGTTTGATCAACGGCGCGGCCGAACTCAACATCAAACCACTCGACAACGCCAACGCGAAGCAGATCGTCAATGACGTCGCGACGCAATGGACCGCCGTCGGCGAACCGGTGAAGAACATCCTCGACGCCGCCACGATCTTGCAGGAAGTGAAGGACTCCGCCGATGCGAGCTTTACATCAAGCCTGGGCGTACTAACCCGCGCTGGCGTGGTCGCGACGCGAATCGATACCTTGCCGAACAGCCGCATGTTCATGTTTCCCAGCCCGCTATGGGGCGCAGCGGCGGCGGCCGGTGCGATGCTGCTGCTGCTGTTCCTCGGCATAAACCTGTTTCGCGACCAGCAGCGCCGCTACCAGCAGACGACAGCACTCAATCAGCGAAACCAGGACGCGATTCTGCGCCTGCTCGACGAGATGGGATCGCTGGCCGAAGGCGATCTGACCGTCAAGGCCACCGTTACCGAAGACATCACCGGCGCGATCGCCGACTCCGTCAACTTCGCGGTCGAAGCGTTGCGCAGCCTGGTGACCACGATCAATGAGACGGCCGTGCAGGTGTCCGCCGCTGCGCAGGAAACGCAGGGCACCGCGATGCACCTGGCCGAGGCCGCGCAACATCAGGCGCGCCAGATTACCTCCGCCTCGGCGGCGATCAAGGACATGGCTACGTCGATCGACAACGTGTCGAAGAACTCGATCGACAGCGCCGAGGTGGCGCAGCGCTCGGTGCAGATCGCCGCGAACGGTGCGCAGGTGGTGCGTCAGACGATTCAGGGCATGGACTCGATCCGCGATCAGATCCAGGAAACGTCCAAGCGCATCAAGCGGCTCGGTGAATCCTCGCAGGAAATTGGCTCGATCGTCGAACTGATCAATGACCTCGCCGAGCAGACCAACATCCTCGCGTTGAACGCTGCGATCCAGGCCGCATCGGCCGGTGAAGCGGGTCGCGGCTTCGCGGTCGTCGCGGATGAAGTGCAACGACTCGCCGAACGCGCATCCGGCGCAACCAAGCGAATCGAGACACTCGTGCAGACGATTCAGTCCGATACCAACGAGGCCGTCAGTTCAATGGAACAGACCACCTCGGAAGTGGTGTCCGGTGCGCGACTCGCCGAGGATGCGGGTCATGCGCTGGGTGAGATCGAAACCGTGTCGAACAATTTGGCCGGTCTCATTCAAGGCATCTCGACATCGGCGCGTCAGCAGTCCGCTGCCGCGACGAATATTTCGGCGACGATGAACGTGATTCAGGAAATTACCTCGCAGACCTCGGTCGGTGCGAGCCAGACGGCGGAGTCGATCGGCAACCTGGCCCAGCTTGCTTCGGACCTGCGCCGCTCGGTCGCCGACTTCAAGTTGCCCGGATGAATCGACGCGCAATGAAAACGTGTTCGCAATCCATTAACCCGTCCGTGGCCACGGCGCTCAGCGCCATCCACGTGGTTCAGGTCGGCCGTCGGAGTCGAGGGTAGTCGCATGAAGTTGCACGACGACGGTGAATTCACCGCCCTCAATTGGGTCAAGCAGGCGCTCGATGCGACGCTCGCGCAAGCGCGCGATACGCTCGAGGCGTATGTCGAAGAACCCAGTCATCTGGATCTGATGCGCGCTTGCGTAGAGCATCTGCATCAGGTGCAGGGCACGCTGCGCATGGTCGAGCTGTACGGCGCGGCCATGGTCGTGGAGAACATGGAGCGGCTGGCCGAGGCCCTGGTCGACGACAAGGTGCGCCAGCGCGAGGAGGGCTATTCGGTCCTCATGCGCGGAATGGTGCAGTTGCCTGATTACCTTGAGCGGATCCAGAGCGGGCACAAGGACATACCGATCGTCCTGTTGCCCCTGCTCAATGATCTGCGCGCCTGTCGTGGCGAAAATCTTTTGACCGAATCGGCCCTGTTTGCGCCCGATCTCAACATCGCATTGCCTGCGTCTGCAGCAGGAACGCTGCAGCCGCTAGCGCCGAACGAACTGCGTTCGCAGTCGCTGCGTCTGCGCCTGGCCTATCAGGCGGCGCTGCTGAAGTGGTTCCGTGATGCCGCGGCGAAAGAGCACCTGCATCGACTGATCGACGTGCTCGATCGACTGCGCTCCATCTCGTTTGTCGCGGAAGCGCGTCGCTTGTGGTGGATCGCCAGTGGTGTCGTCGAGGCGGTGGAAAACGGCAGCCTCGAGGCGAGCGTAGCGGTCAAGTTGCTGTTCGGCCGCGTCGATCGCGAGATTCACCGTTTCGCCGATCGTGGCGAAATCGGCTTCGCCGCCAGTCCGCCACGCGAGCTGACCAAGAACCTGCTCTACTACGTCGCGCACTCCACCGGCACCGCTGCGCGTTGCACCGAGATCCGTCAGGCCTATCGACTCGATACCCTGCTGCCGACTGCGAACGAACTGCAGCATGCGCAAGGTTCGATGACCGGGCGCAACAAGAATCTGCTCGGCACCGTTTCGGCGGCGATCAAGGACGACCTGCTGCGCGTGAAGGAAGCACTCGACATTTTCCTGCGCAGCGGCAATGCCGATGCTGCCGAATTGGCGAGTCAGGTTGAAGTGCTCGATCGTGTCGGCGACACGCTCGGCATGCTCGGCCTTGGCGTGCCGCGTCGCGTGGTCGGCGAGCAGCGCGGTGTGATCGAGGAAATGGCACAGCGTCAACGTCCGATCGACGAAGGGGCGCTGCTGGATGTGGCCGGTGCGCTGTTGTATGTCGAAGCATCGCTGGATGACCATATCGATCGACTCGGCGCCACCAACGAGAACGAAAACCAGACGGTCGACAGCCATCTGGAGTTGCCGCAAGCGGAGGTGCGCAAGATCCTCGATGCGCTGATGCGCGAAGCCGCGGTGAATATCCAGCAGGCCAAGCACGACGTTATCGAATTCATTGAATCGCCGTGGAATCACGAGCGCGTCAGTCAGATTCCGCGTCTGCTAGAGGAAATTGCGGGCGCATTGCGCATGCTCGGCCTCGGCGATGCCGCCCAGCTGATGACCGCGATCGTGCGTTTCGTCGAAGTCGAATTGATCGGGCACCGACGCGTGCCGACTGCCGAGCAAATGGACCAGCTCGCTGACGCACTGGCGGCAATCGAGTATTACCTCGAAGCGACGCGCGAACAACGCCGCAACCGCGACAAGATTCTGGATGTCGCGCGCGAGAGCCTTGCTGGACTTGGCTACTGGCCGCTGCCGCCGGAACCCGCACCCACGCTTCCGCCGAAACCCGCTCCCAAGCTGGCTGCGCCCGCCGATCCACCGAGAGTGATCCAACCCGAGCCGGCGCAGACTCAGGCTGCCGAGGCGGACATGCAGGCTGCGGCGAGCCTCGCTTATGGTGGCGACGACGCATTCGCCGTTGCAGCGGTCGCCGATCCCGACAGCATTCAATCGTCTGCCGGCATCCATGCTGGCGACGACATTGCCGCAGGCATCGCAGATGCGGTTGGTTCACATCTGCCTTCGATCGACCTGCTGCCGGGCCACGATCTGGAGGATTTGGTCGTTGGCGAGGCTTATACGCCGGTAACCACGGTTCACGATGTGGACGGTCTGCGTCTCGTCGAGACCGAGACATCCGACAATGCCAATTGGGTGGAAATCGACGAAGAAATTGAAGAGGAAGTCGCCGCAGACGATGGCCTGGTCATCGGATTCCAACATGCAGCAGGCGAGGAAATCGACGACGACATTCGCGAAGTCTTCGTTGAGGAAGTCGAAGACGAGATCACGAATCTGCGTCAACAGGTTCCGCTGTGGAAGCGCGACGTCGGCAACCTGGACGAACTCAAGCCGATCCGACGGTCGTTTCACACGCTCAAGGGCTCCGGTCGTCTCGTCGGTGCGCTTGCGCTGGGCGAGTTCAGCTGGAAGGTGGAAACCCTGCTCAATCGCGTCCTCGAGCACACCGTTGCGCCAAGTGCTGCAGTGGTCGCGCTGGTGGACCATGCCGTCGCCGCGATTCCGGTTTTGCTTGCAGCCTTGCGTGGCCAGCCGGCTGGCAGTGCGAACATCATCGGTATCATCGAAACCGCCGAGCGACTCGCCGCTGGCGAAGAGGCGTGGGTCTCCGAGCACATAGCGACCACGCACAAGATACGACGCACCGTACGTCGTCGCGTGCCTGCTGCGCAACGCGAGCTGCCAGCCATCAGGAGCGATATCAGCAATGTGGGCAGCCTCGTCGACGCGGTCAGCGTCAGTGCGACGCCCGGCGAAATCATTCCCGGGCCGCTGCCCAATGTCGATCCCGTGCTGTTCGACATCCTGCAAACCGAAGTCGCCGCTCACCTGGCGGTGATTGACAATTACCTTGCGCACAGCGCGCCCGAAGTGATGCCCGTCAGCGAGGAATTGTTGCGCGCGGTGCATACTTTGAACGGCGCAATCGCGATGGTGGATATTCCAGCGATCGGCAAGGTTCTGGCGCCGCTGGAAAACTACGTCAAGCGCCTGCGTGGCGCGGGCGAAGCACCGGATGCCGAAGGCGTCGCCGCCCTGCGAGAAACAACCGTACTGACGCGCGACGTGATGCAGCGCCTCACCGATCGTACGCCTGAGTTGCCCGATTCGTCGGACCTGGCTGCCCGTGTGGCTGTCTTGCGCGACACCTTGCCGGATGCATCCCTGCACGCCTATGTGGGTGAGGACGCAGGTGTCGGCCCGTTGCATGACGTCGATCATCGCGAACAAGCGGCCAGTGACGAGCCCGCGCCGGTTGCGCCGACCGAACAGGCCGACCTCACTGCCGACTGGCTCGCGCGTTCGGGTCACGCGGACAGCGCACCGCATGCCGGGCTCGGGACGCCAATGCCCACGGACGTGGCTGCTGCGCTCGCTGATTTTGACCTTGATGCGGACCATCACGCAGCGCAAACACCGATCGCCCACGACGCGACGACGGAACCGAGTTTTGAAGAATTCGCTGCCCTGCTCGAACCGATAGTGTTCGAACCGTCCGAGATAGAGCCGCTTGATCACGCAGACGGATTGCGCGTGACCGAATCGCCAGATGCGTTCGATGTCGAGGAAATCGTCATCGAGGATCTGCCGTCGCTGCCCTCGGCGCACGAAGACTTCGCGCTCGATCTTGATGCGCCCTCGTCCGAGCAAATCGAGATGGTTTCGCTCGCGACAGCGGATTCACTTGATCCTGAAACGCCTGTGATCGATGAACCGGCCGAAGTCGCTCCTCCAGCGCCAGTCGAAGCCGCGCCCGCTGAAGTGCCGTCACGGGCTGTGCACACGTCGCCGATCTTGCTCAGCGGCAAACAGGCCCCGCCCATCGCCGACGATCCGCAGCCGGATGGTCCGCTGGAAATCGGCGATATCGACGACGACCTGCTCGACACGTTCGTGCAGGAAGGCGCTGACATCCTCGACCATTCCGATTCGCTGGTCGCAAAGCTGCGCGAAGCGCCGCACGATCGCTCGGTCATCGTCGGGCTGCAGCGCGACTTGCATACGCTCAAGGGCGGTGCGGGCATGGCCGGTCTCGCGCCGGTCGGCGATCTCAGCCATGCAATGGAATCGCTGGTCGATGCAGTCAGCGACGGCCGTCTCGCGATTGATCGGGTCGCGGTGGAATCGCTTGAGCGTGGTTTCGACCGCCTGCACGGACTCGTGCAACGCGTCGCCCAGCGTCGCGCGATCGCGATGCCGGTCAATGCGATCGCGCGTTTCGAAAGCCTTATCGCTGGCGAAACGCTGACCGCGGGACCAGCTGCTGTGGCGCATGAAATTGCCACGGCCGCGATACCTGCCGCAACGATTCTGGATACATCAGAGCCGACTCCGGCCAGTGTCGTGGCGGTCAAGTCGGAGGGTGCCCGCCCGGCACCGCGCCACCTGACGGCGATGGACCACGAGGAAGCTCCGCACGCGCCGCAGGAAATGATCCGCGTCAGATCGGATCTGCTCGACTCGCTGGTCAACTACGCCGGCGAAGTCTCCATCTACCGTTCGCGCCTGGAACAGCAGATCGCGACGTTCCGCTTCAACCTTGTGGAATTCGACCAGACCGTCGCGCGTTTGCGTGAACAGCTGCGCAAGCTGGAAATCGAAACCGAAGCGCAGATCATTGCGCGCTTCCAGCGCGAGCAGCAGGACACCGGCATCGGCGCCTTCGATCCGCTCGAGCTCGACCGCTTCTCGCAGTTGCAGCAGTTGTCGCGCGCGCTCGGCGAGTCGGTCTCGGATCTGGTGTCGATTCAGGGCTTGCTCGACGAGCAGACGCGTCAATCGGAAACCCTGCTGTTGCAGCAGTCGCGCGTCAACTCCGATTTGCAGGAAGGCCTCATGCGTACACGCATGGTGCCGTTCGATTCGCTTGTTCCGAACTTGCGCCGCACCTTGCGTCAGGCTGCACAGGAACTGGGCAAGCGTGCACAGCTCAAGGTCGATGGTGCGCACGGCGAAATGGATCGCAATCTGCTCGAGCGCATGAAGGCGCCGTTCGAGCACATGCTGCGCAATGCATTGGCGCACGGCATCGAGAAGCCCGATGACCGCGTCGCCGCAGGCAAGCCCGCCGAAGGCACGGTGAATATCGCGGTGAGTCGTGAGTCGACCGAAGTCGTCCTGCGCGTCTCCGATGACGGACGCGGCATGGATCGCGACGCGATCCGCCGCCAGGCGATCGAGCGCGGTCTGCTCAAGCCCGAAGCGCAGCTGTCCGATCGCGATCTTTATGGATTCGTGCTCGAAAGCGGCTTCTCGACCGCGAAGGAATTGACCCAGCTGTCCGGCCGCGGCGTCGGCATGGACGTCGTCAACAACGAGATCAAGCAGCTCGGCGGTTCGCTCGTTATTGATTCGACACCGGGCAAGGGTGTGAATTTCACGATCCGCCTGCCGTTCACGCTGGCGGTGACGCAGGCGATCCTGGTCAAGCTAGGCGAAAGCAGCTACGCGATTCCGATGTCGTCCGTGCAGGGCGTCGCGCGTATCGCGCACGACGATCTTGACCGACGCATCGCAGCAGGTAATCCGAAGCACAGCTACGGTGGCGAGGAATACACGATCTACGACCTCGCGCAGTTGATCGGCGTGCCGCGCGCGCGCGCCATCATCGAGGAAACGCAGGTGCCGCTGTTGATGACGCGCACTGGCGATCAACGTGCCGCCGTGCGCATCGACGGCGTGGTGGGTTCGCGCGAGGTCGTGGTCAAGTCAGTTGGTCCGCAGGTAAGTTCGGTACCGGGCATCTTCGGTGCAACGATCATGGGCGACGGCGCCGTCGTGATCATTCTCGATCTTGCTCCGTTGGTGCGTCGCCTGGCAGCGTTGCGTGCGCGCATCGAAGCGGGCAGCACCGAGGAAATGCCTTCCTATATGGCGGTGGCGCCGGTGCACGAGCCGGAAACCCGCCAAAAGCCGCTGGTCATGGTCGTCGACGATTCGATCACGATGCGCAAGGTCACCACGCGCGTGCTCGAACGTGCGGACTACGACGTGGTCACGGCGAAGGACGGTCTCGACGCACTCGAGAAGTTGCAGGACACCGTGCCGGATTTGATGTTGCTCGACATCGAAATGCCACGCATGGACGGTTACGAACTCGCCACCTACATGCGCAACGATTCGCGCATGCGCAAGGTGCCGATCATCATGATCACGTCGCGCACGG
>JBDSFA010000184.1:0-3557 GCA_039919785.1 Dokdonella sp.
TGGAACCAAAACTTGAAATCTGGTGGAGCCAGCCGGGATCGAACCGGCGACCTCTTGCATGCCATGCAAGCGCTCTCCCAGCTGAGCTATGGCCCCGAGAGAGGCGCGAGAGATTAGTGATCGCTCGTGCTTTCGTCAACTTAATTCGTCGACGTTTTGCGCATCCGACCAAAAAGTCCGCCGCGGTTGGCGTTTTCAGGCGCACGCTCGGCGCCCTCGACCTCAATGTAACCGAGCGCATGATACGCGTTAATGAAGTTCGCGACATCCGTAATCGTAGCGCCGCCTTGCTCGGCGATCTCGTCCAGCGTACCCGCCTGCTTCAACATCATCGTCGCAATGCGGAAGTGTTTGGGGAATTCACGCTCGCTCTGCGGCCAACGCGCGAGTTTGTAGCGTGCATTCACATCCAGGCCATGCTCAAGTTGGCCATCGCCGCGGACGAGGTGAGTCAACCACTGCAGGCGCGCGTACGGATGCCCGGGCATCGCCGAGATTTCCTTCGCAAATTCGATGTCGTCAGCGTAGTGCACGTCGTTTGCCGTCAACGAACGGGTACACCAGGCTGACAACGCCTTGAGGCCCGATCCCGAGTGCCAGGTGCGTTCGCGTGGATCCAGAAGCAGGACCGGAAGGCCCTCGGCGCTGAGACGCAGGCGCCCTTTCAGCACCGGGTCCGTTTCAAGAAGATCAAGCAATTGGATGCCACGAGGTGATGTCACCGGTGCACGCGCCGCTGCGACAGGAGCCGCTTCCACCTTTGGCGAAATCAGGGGAGCGGCCGCAACTGCAGGAACGGCAACTTCCACCTTCGGCGCATCGACCGGCGTACGGGGTGCAACTGCCGCGCGAACGGCAGCGACCAGGGCCACCGCTTCGTCCGACGTACGGATCGCTGCCGGAGCCACCTTGTCGGCCCCCTTGGCTGCCGCTGCCGCTGCGACCGGTGCCTCGGGAGCGCCGCCGAGTCGGGCTCCCACCCGATTCAGCAGCAAAACCAGTTCGGTTGCAGTGATGGGCTGGCGCAGCGAATAGTAGCTTTCGTACGATTCGGGCGTTTTCGTATAAGCCGCGATCAATCGACCGCTGGACGTGGCCTTGAGCCAATCCATGTGGCCATAGACCGAATCGGCGTCGATGACCAGCAGGTCGGCCGTGGCGTGATCGCCCTGACGCCAACGCGCTTCCAGATGGGTGCGCTGCTCATCGAGCAGGGTATTGATGCGCGCTGCGACATCGGCAGGGGTGCCGACTACGCACACGGTGTGAATCTTGGGAATGTTCAAGGGTGACCCCAGGGTGTGACGAGCGGGTGACCTAAAGCAAGGACCATGCCGTATTCAGATGTATTCTAGCGCACGATTCGGACGCCTCGCTCGTTATTGCCGCGGGCAAAACTGACGGCCAATGTCAGGCTTGGACGGTCGCAGGGCCTTCGACCGGCCGCTGTGCACCCTCGCGTTGCTGCAAGGCCCACAACTGGGCATAGCGACCCTGCTGGGCCAGCAATTGCGGATGGCTGCCGCGTTCCACGATGCGGCCGTGTTCGAGAACGATGATCTGGTCCGCGTCGACGATCGTCGACAGCCGGTGCGCGATGATCAGGCTGGTGCGCCCGCGCGCGATGCTGGCCAGTTCGCCTTGGATGATCTTCTCGGTGCGCGTGTCGAGTGCGCTGGTCGCTTCGTCGAACACCATGATCGCTGGGTTCTTGAGCAAAGTGCGTGCAATCGCCACGCGCTGCTTCTCACCGCCGGAGAGCTTGAGTCCGCGTTCACCAACCCCGGTCTCGTAGCCCTGTGGCAGCGATTCGACGAAGTCGTGAATATGCGCCGACTTCGCGGCGGCGATCACCTCCTCGCGGCGTGCATCCGGGCGACCATAGGCGATGTTGTAGTAGATCGTGTCGTTGAACAGCACGGTGTCCTGCGGAACGATGCCGATAGCGGCGCGCAGCGATGCCTGCGTGACAGCGCGGATGTCCTGCCCGTCGATCGTGATGCGACCGCCGCTGACGTCGTAGAAGCGGAACAGCAATCGCGCAAGGGTCGATTTGCCGGCGCCGGTGGTGCCGACGACGGCGACGGTATGACCGGCCGGCACGCGGAAGTCGACGTCAGCCAGGATCGCTCGGTCCGCGTTGTAGTGGAAATCGACGTGCTCAAAGTGCACCTCACCACCCTGTACCACCAGTTGCGGGGCATCCGGCACGTCCTCCACTTCACGCGTCTGATCGAGCAAAACGAACATGCGCTCAATGTTGATCAACGCCTGCTTGACCTCGCGATAGACCATGCCCAGGAAATTCAGCGGAATCGACAACTGGATCAGGAACGCATTGACCAGCACGAAATCGCCAAGCGTCATGGTGCCGGCGACGACGCCACTCGCTGCGCGCCACAGCAACAGGGTAAGACCCAGCGCAACGATGGCGGACTGGCCGATGTTGAGCACGGCCAGGGTCTTGAGACTTTTGACGGTTGATTCCTCAAGCTTCACCAGGCTGGCGTCATAGCGGCCAAATTCGTGGCGCTCGTTGCCGAAGTACTTGACCGTCTCGTAGTTGAGCAGAGAGTCCACCGCGCGCTCGTTCGCTTCGGTGTCGGCCGCGTTGGCCGCGCGGTAGAAGCGCAGACGCCACTCGGTGATCGAAAACGTGAACGCGATGTAGGCGGCGAGGGTGCCCAGCGTGATCGCGGCGAAGCTCCAGTCGAAGCGTGCAATCAGGATCGAGCAGACCAAGGCGACCTCGAGCAGGGTCGGCAGGATCGTGTAAATCGTCCAGTCGAGCAGATCCGAGGTGGCGGTCATGCCGCGTTCGACGTCGCGCGCGACGCCCCCGGTGCGACGGTCGAGATGAAAGCGCAGCGAAAGCGCGTGCAGATGTTCGAACACGCGCAAGGTGATGCGCCGCGACGTTCGCGCAAGTACGCGTGCGAACACAATCTGGCGAAGCTCCTGGAACAGCGACGTTGACAGGCGCAGCGCGCCATAGGCGACCAGCAGCATCAAGGGAATCAGCAGCGGCTTCGGCGTCAAGTCGAGTTTGTCGATCAGACCTTTCATGATCAGCGGAACGCCGATGTTCGCGACCTTCGCAGCGATCAGGAACAGCAGGGCGAAACCCACCCGGGCACGGTAATGCCACACCTCGGGCCAGAGGCGGCGGATGATCGAGAACACGCTGGCGGATCGGGTGTCGCTCATGGGGCAGTCATGTCAGGCGTTGGATCATCAACAAGGCCGGTCACACGTGGGGACGCAACGCAGGAATGACAATGCGCGCGCGTCGCTCCGCTTGTGATGCCGCGCGACACTCTCCAACGGAGGAATGATCCATGCGCTCACTCTCACTGTTTGCGGTCGCGCTGATATGCGCAACCGGCCTCGCCAACGCACAGGATGCGGCGAAACCCGAAGTAATGACACGCGAACACGCTCCGCTTGACGCCAAGGTATTCATCGTCTCGCCGGCGGACGGTGCAACCCTTGGTCAGGATGTTACGGTCAAGTTCGGCGTGGAGGGAATTGCGCTGGTGCCCAGCACGCAAGTGAAG
>JBDSFA010000244.1:0-5072 GCA_039919785.1 Dokdonella sp.
ACGGCAGGTTTTGCACCGGCTTCCTTCTTTTCCGCATGCGGACGCACGTTGCCGTAGCTGCGGATCGAAATCTTGCCTTTCTTGGTCTTGCGGTCGCCTCTGCCCATGACTGCTCTTCAATGTGTGATTGTTGCGGGCGCGCAGGATAGCAGTCTGCGGGCTCTATGCAAGAATCGCGTCAAAATTGATGTGCCCCGCTGCACGCGTCCGACCCGATTCCAAATGCGCGCGACGCGCTTCGTCATTGGCCGCAATGGGCGTCGGCACAGTCGAGCCGCTCCAGTTGCACCGTCGCGTGTTCGACGCTGAAGCGATCGCGCAGCACCGCGCGAATCGAGGCAATCGCTTCATCTGCGTCGGCGTCCCCGCGCAGCCGCGCATGCAGCGTCGCAACGTGGTAGCCGCCAGCGAGCTGCCACACATGCACGTGATGGACATCGCTCACCCCCTGCGCCTCATCCTTGAGTGCAGCAACCACCAGGTCCGCATCGATACCCTCCGGCACGCCCTCGAGCAGGATATGCGCGGAGCGACGCAGCAACCGCCACGCGCTGGCGAGGATCAGCACCGAAACCAGAATCGAGACGGCAGGATCCGTCCATAACCAGCCGAGCCAGCGCACGAGCAAGGCTGCCGCGATCGCACCGATCGAGCCAAACAGGTCACCGAGCACATGCAATCGTGCGCTCGCTGTGTTGAGGTCGTGATGATCGTGGCCGGACAGCGCAAGCAGCACGATCGCGTTGACAAGCAGGCCGGCGATCGCGACCACCAGCATGGTCCCAGACAGAATGGGGTGTGGATTGCTCAGGCGCAGCAACGCCTCGACAGCAATCCAGACGACGAGGATGAACTGCACCAGCGCGTTGCTGTACCCCACCAGCACTTCGAGTCGGGCATAGCCGAAGCTGCGCAACGCATCCGCGGGACGACGCGCATAGCGAACGCCAAGCCAGGCGAATAGCAGCGCAGCTGCGTCGACCAGCATATGCCCGGCATCGGCGAGCAATGCGAGCGATCCCGACAGCCAGCCTCCAATTGCTTCGGCAACCAGCGCGCACGCGGTGAGTGCGAAGGCCGCCAACAGGCGCAACTCGCGACGCCCGTCGGGGTTCACATGCGCAGGAACGCGCGCATGGTCATGTGTGTGCGAGTGATGGTGATGGTGATCGTGACTCATCGAATGGACGACAGCTTCAGCGGAATCGCCCTGCATGCTAGGTAGCGTCGCCGGGGTTACACAATCACGCAGAGGCGCCGAGCAGGTCTCGGTGAGAAAACGACCAGCAGCGCGAGCGTCAGTGACCGCAGGCTGCGTTGTGCACGTGTCCGTGTGCGAGACGCAGATTGGTCAAGTGCGCACACATCACCAGCGTCCCACCGAGCGCCACCAGCGCAGCATGCAGGATCGACGCATGGTCGAAATCGACAACGATGCCGGCGAACAACAGGCAGATGCCCGGCGCGAGAAACCAGAACGCGGCAAATCGCTGATGGCGCCGGAATCCGACAATCAGTGTGGACAGTGCAAGCACGCTGGCAAACGCAATGAACGCGCGTTCGTAGCGATGGTCAGCGAGAAAACCGAGCCCGAGCGCAGGCAACGCCGCGAAGACCAGCGGCAGCAAGGCGCAATGGACGGCGCACAGAAACGACGCGGTGGCCCCGAAACGATCGGCAAGGCGCGTGAACAGCGATGGTCGGTGTGGTGTGGTCTTCATGGGGCGATCCTGGTTGACGTTATAACATAACTGACGGCCAATCATCGACTCGTACGGCAGCGTTTTATGCCTGCCGAATGACTTTCGATCCGGATACAGCGTCGATTGATAGCTATGTTATAACATATCATCTTAATCTTCCTCAACCGATCGGATGACCATGAACAAGACCGCGCTCGCCCTGTGTATCGGCCTCGCATTTGCCCAATCAGGCACCGCCTTCGCCGCTGCCAACGCGGACTCATCCGCGGACGGTGCAGATTCCAATCCGGACTCAGAAACTTCATCGCGCAACGCGAAACAGAAATCGACGCCGAACGACACCACGCTTGGCACAGTCAGCGTCAGCGGCAAGCTCGACCAGGCGCGCAATCAGCTCTCGCCCGATGTTGGTAGCAGCGAATACATCTTCGACCGCAAGGCGATCGATCAGCTGCCTCTGGGCGCATCCACTTCGTTGAACCAGTTGCTGCTGCGCGCGCCCGGCGTTGTCGACGATTCGTACGGGCAATTGCACGTGCGCGGCGACCACGCCGATCTGCAATACCGCATCAACGGGACGATCATTCCCGAAAGCATCAGCGGCTTCGGCCAGGCGCTGGATGTCCGCCTCATCGACAGTCTGTCCTTCCTTACCGGCGCGCTGCCCGCCCAGTACGGTTACCGCACGGCCGGCGTGGTCGACATCACGACGAAATCCGGCAACGATGGCAAGGATGCGACTTCAACCGGCGGCAGCATCGGCTTGACGGCCGGGTCGTTCGGCACGCTGAACCCGAACGCCGAGATATATGGCAACAACGGGCCGTGGAGCTGGTTCCTCACGGCGAGCTTTCTGCAGAGCGACCTCGGCATCGAAAACCCGACTTCCGCGCGCGACGCGCTCCACGATCGCACCAACCAGTTCAAGAGCTTCGGCTATCTGTCATATTTGCTCGACGACATTGCGCGCCTGTCCATCATGTTCGGCACGACCAACAATCGCTTCCAGATCCCGAACAACCCGGATCAGGATGCGGCATTTCGGCTCGGCGACCTCACCAACTTCGATTCGCGCAACCTCGATGAACGCCAGCACGAGCAAACCCGCTTCGGCGTGCTCGCGCTGCAGGGCACGCTCGATGAAACGAACTACCAGGTTTCATTCGGGCAGCGGTACACCAGCGTGAACTACCAGCCTGACCCGATCGGCGACCTCGTCTTCAACGGCGTCGCGGGAACAATCGACCGCAGCAATCGCGCCAATACCTTGCAGGCGGATTTCTCCGACGCGCTCGGCGATGCACATACGCTGCGCTACGGACTGTATGTCAGCCAGGAGCTTCCGACCGCGAACAACACGTCGCTGGTTTTCCCCGCCGACGGCGACGGCAACCAGACCAGCACCGCGCCCATCATGATCGTCGACAACGCGGCGCACATCGATGCGCGTACCTACGGTCTGTATGTGCAGGACGAATGGCAGGCCAGCGACAAACTGACCCTCAACTACGGCGTGCGCGCGGACAAGGTCGACGCCTACATCAACGAAGGTCAGCTCAGCCCGCGCCTTGGCGCCGTGTATCAACTGAGCGACACGACCACGCTGCATGCGGGCTATGCGCGCTACTTCACGCCGCCGCCAGTCGAACTCATCGCCCAAAGCGACATCGCGCTGTTCCAGGGCACCACGAACGCACTGCCGACGAACGTCAACGCCGAAACCTTGTCCGAGCGCTCGCACTATTTCGACGCAGGCGTCTCGCAGAAAATCAGCGGCAGCCTCACGGTCGGACTCGATGCGTATTACCGCAAGGTCACCAACCTGCTCGACGAAGGTCAGTTCGGCGCCGCACTGATTTTCTCCCCATTCAACTACGCGAAAGGCAAGGTCCACGGCATCGAGCTCACTGCCAATTATGACCACGAAAACCTGTCGGCCTACTTCAATCTTTCATCCAGCCGCGCCGAGGGCACGCAGGTAGTGACCGGTCAGTACAATTTCGAGCAGGACGAACTGGACTACATCTCCACTCACTGGGTCCATCTCGATCACGATCAGCGTCTCGCTTCATCAGGCGGCATCAGCTACGACTGGAACGGCACGCGTTTCGGCGGCGATTTCCTGTATGGCTCGGGCTTGCGTGCCGATTTTGCGAACAGCGCGCACCTGCCGCAGTACTACACCGTCAATCTCTCGGCCAGCCACGTGTTCGACCTATCCTCGATCGGCAAGGTCGACGTTCGACTTGCCGCGATCAATATCGCCGACAAGATCTACGAATTACGTGACGGCTCAGGCATTGGCGTCGGTGCGCCGCAGTTCGGACCACGCCGTGGACTCTATATCGGCATCCAGAAAAACTTCTGATCGACAGCGGGCGTGGTGCGCGCTGGCTGCGCAGCAACGTGCAGAGCCTCAGGGTACCTGCGGTTTTGCGTCGCTCGCCTCGCGGCATTGTGCGCACACACCATGCACTTCGAGTGTTTGCGCACTCGGCCGGAAGCCGCGTTCTCGCGCCTGTTCGCTGAGCAGCTTGGAAACGCGCTCGTCACACACTTCGACCGCATTCGCGCATACGTCGCAAATAAGGAACGGAACCTGGTGCGCCTCGTTCGGGTGATGACAGCCGACGAACGCATTGATCGATTCAAGCTTGTGGATGAAGCGGTGCTCAAGCAGGAAATCGAGGGCGCGGTAGATCGTCGGTGGCGCGGCGCCACTGTGTTCGTCCTTGAGCCGATCGAGCAGATCGTAAGCCTTCACCGGCTTGGACTCGGCCGCAATCAATTCCAGCACACGCAGACGCAAAGGGGTCAGACGCAATCCACGGAGCTCGCACGCGCTCGCGACCGCGCCCACGAACGCGGGCGCGTCGTGCTGATGGTCGTGATGGCGATGGGCGGCGTGCGACATGGAAACCCGGACAGGCAAGTTGTGCGGCATCTTAACGCGCGGAAGACGCTGCAGTCTCCGAACAATGGGGACAAGTCGTTCACGATCAAGGACGACCCGCCGCAGGCCCGATGCCGTTTACTCGCCGCGAGGGCCGCTATTACGATTGAGCGAGGCACGATCGGCGTTCAGCGCAGCAACCTTGAGGTTGACGCCGCAATGGCCACAGAACTTCGCATCCTTCGCATTCGTCAGAGCGCACGCGGGGCATTTGGGCGGGCTCGCGCTGGACAACGCGACGATCAGCCAGCCGATCGGGCCAAGCGCCAGGCCCCAGACCATTCCGGCCATCCAGCGTCCCTTGCAGTGGCCGATGTACGCACCGACAGCGGCGCAAACGATCGTGAAACCGATCGCCCAGACCCACAACATCGGATCGAGCAACATGTCGTTACAGGTCTGAAGCAGGGCCTGCA
>JBDSFA010000303.1:0-2794 GCA_039919785.1 Dokdonella sp.
ACGCCGATCGCGGCGCCAGCAAAGCCGAGCTGGAACACTACGTACACGAGTGGGGGAAAGATCACGAACAGGAGCGTGGTCGTGTCCTGGAGGAACACGGCGGCGGTCGTTGCGACCAGCAGGCCCAGCGCCAGCACTGTGTTGCGCACTCGTCCGGGAGACAGCATGTCGGCAAAGACCTGGCGCGTCGACGCGAGGACCATCGGCGTCATGATGATGATGCCGAGCACGTGGGCCGGATACCGGACGGACAAGGTTTGCCAAGCCGGCACGGATTTGGCTTGCCAAAGGACCCAGGCAGCGAGCGCGCCGGACAACGCCGACGCGATCACCGACCACAGGAGCCCGGTACGAGCCCAGGCCAGCAGCCGCGCCGGCTCCAGATCGTCGCCGACTTGACGGCGTATGGCCCATGACGCAACGAAGACTTCCAGGACATTGCACAGGGTGAGGGTGATCCCGAGCGCCATCGAACGACCGATGACGAGGTAGGCCAGCAGGTCACCAACGAAACCGGCGCAGAGGATGGCAGGCCAATGTCGACTGGGCGAGCGCAGCAGTAACCCCAGCAGAATGCCGCTTGTGTACCAGATCGGAGGGACTCCGTCAGCATCCCGCGCCAGCACAAGCCCTGCCGATGATGTCAGTGCGACGAGCACGACCAAGGCACAAAGCCAAGGCGCTGCACGGTAGAAGAACCATGGTGTGGATGCGCGTGAAGCCGACGTCTGCATTGCTCAGCACCTTTTCGTCCTGACACAGATCCTCTCGAAGACGGGAGGATGCCAGATGATCGGTAACCGCAAATGCACTGCGTTTGTTCTGCCTCGCCATTGCGCGACGCAGGGCACAGCGGATACGTCCCATTGGCCAAGTCCCGCAACCGGCACATGCGACATGCCAGTTGCTGCTGCTGACGCCGCCAACGCCTGCAGCCTAGCTGCGTGGATCCCAATGGGGTGTAAACATATCCATTGAACCTGCGCAGGTTTGTAGCGCAATCTGAGCTCTTCCTGTGTCCCGGCAAATAGGGCGCAAGTGCCCTGTGGCTGCTCCCATCACTCACGCGCGCCAGAAACCCAGTCGGCAGCTGCAACTATCTGCTTATGTTGCAGGGAATTCAGCTGTCAGATTTGACGGCCCCGACATCCGCCTTCCGTGCACGATGCAGCGCATTAGGCATCAGATTTTTCTATCCCAATGAGAGCCGGCTCACTGCACTATCCACGATCAGACTGCCGCAAGCGGTTCAGCAGTCCCGCACCGGTATCGCCTATGGCGCGTCAACGTTCGGTGCCGAACAGACCTGCGTCTACGAGCGGGTCAGTATTGCATTTCGATTGATCCCATCTCAAAGACGCTAGCCCATGAATCTCGACTCGCAGCTGCAGGAAGACATTCTTGACGAACTCAAGTGGCGAGCCAGCGTGAATGCGGCGCACATCGGTGTCACCGCAAAAGATGGCATCGTCACGCTGACTGGGCAGGTTACGCATTATGCGGAGAAGACGGCAGCCGAAGACGCTGCGAAGGGTGCCTACGGCGTCAAGGGTCTCGCCAACGACATCGTGGTGGAGACATTTGGCTCCGGCAAACGCAGTGATCAGGATCTGGCCCAGGCCGCCGTCAACGCGCTGGAGTGGGACTTTGAAGTTCCGAACGACAAGATCAAAGTCATCGTGAAAGAAGGTAACCTCACGCTCGATGGAATGGTCGACTGGCAGTACCAGAAAGACGCCTCGGTGCGATGTGTGCGCAACCTGATGGGTGTCGGCGCGGTAGTCAATCAGATCGTGATCAAGCCCGCCACGAAATGGGTCGACGTAAAGAATCAGATTGAAGACGCATTCCGTCGCCACGCAGATTTGGAGGCGCGTCGTATCGCCATCAGCACCGATCAGGGGACCGTGACGCTTACGTGCAGTGTAGCGTCGTGGGCGGAACGCGAACAGGCAGGGTGGGCTGCATGGTCGGCGCCAGGCGTCACATCGGTCAACAACGAACTCGCCATCGTGCCGTAGCAGCCGACCAGAAGCGCTCGGCGGTGCCTCGTCCTCAGCACCCTGCGGGTACGCGGATGCAGGCGCGATCACCTGCGCGATCGATACCCATATTTGCGACATCCACCGCGCTGATATCCGTTCCCGCATGAGGATTCACAAAGCGTGCAGGCTCGTGGCTCTATTTCTTGAGGTCATGGCTAGCCTGCGACGACAACTCGTCCTCGCACGTCACTTCAGAGTTGCACTCATTTTTTTGCAGGGATATCTGATATGCAAATTCATCGGCTGCTGACCGGCGCAATGCTGGCGTTTGGCTTCTTTACATCGCTCGCTCACGCGATATACATCAACGACAAGGGCACCGGTCAGGTACTGATTTTTCCGTACTACACCGCCAACGGCGGCAATGACACCTTGTTTTCTATCGTCAACTCGACCGCTGACGGCAAGGCGCTCAAGGTGCGCTTCCACGAAGGTTACGACGGGCGCAGCGTCCTCGATTTCAACGTCTATCTGCCCCCGCACGGCCAATGGGACGCGTCAGTCAGTTCGTCGCAGGGTGCGGATTCCCTAGCCATGCTTGCCACCGGCGAAGGCGCCTGCACGTTTCCAGCGCTGGCGCCCACGCCTGGCCGTTCGAACGTTCATTCGGTGAGCTTCAGCGCGGCGACGTTCGCAGGTGCAAACCTAATCTCCGGTCCTACGGGCCTTTCCGATGGTGGCCCGACGACGCCGGATCGAACGCGCGAAGGTCACTTCGACGTTATAGAAATGGGCACCGTGACGAATGC
>JBDSFA010000190.1:0-2408 GCA_039919785.1 Dokdonella sp.
TCGTCGCCGCCAGCGCTGTCGGTCAGGAAGACGGACTCCTCCTCGCCTTCGAGCCAGCCTTTGCGCGTCAGATGCCGGCACACGCGATGCGCGATCGTGTCAGCCAGGTGCGTCAACTGCGCGGTAGTCGGGGCGCGGGTGCGGTGCAGGCGTGGTTTGCGCGGCGGTGACTCGTCATCCTCCTCATAAACGCCTTCAAGCCACGGGAATAGGGGTCAGGTTGATTTAAGCGCCAGGATCTCCTGGTGATCCGAACCATGGGAGCGCTACAGGAATGTCCGCATGAATGGACTCAAGAACGTAACGTCCCGCCGAGACGACGCCTTGTCCCGCGTTGCCTGGGACCAGCTCGAAGCCCTGCTGGTCGCGCACTATCGCGGCCACCAGGTCGAGCACGTCGGCACTGGCGGCACGCATGCGCGATTCGACGGCGGCATCGATCTCAAGTTGCGCAAGGATGACGAGTTCATCCTCGTCCAGTGCAAACACTGGAATGCGAAACAGGTGCAGCACAACGGCGTGCAGCAACTCATCGACATCATGGTCAATGAAGACGCTACCGGCGCGATTCTGGTGACCAGCGGAGAGTTCACGCGTTACGCGATCAAATCGGCAACCAAGCAAGGCCATGTCCAATTGATCGATGGCGACCCGTTGCAAGCCATGATCGGACCGCTGCCAGATTCGCACACGCAACAAGCGCTTCCTTCACGTTGGACGCGCGCCGTCGATGAAGTTCGCCCCCGCCGTGAAATTCCCCGTGGACGTGGTCGAGGCGGCCATTCGGTTGGCAGCGTCGTTACCGGTGTCGTCGTGGCGCTCGCTTTCGTGTTCTCCATTGCATTCGTCATCTCCCACGTGTTTCAGCGTATGAACAAGACACTTGCTCTGGCCGCGCCACCCGCGACGGCCATGCGGACCACTTCATTGCTGCCGTATCAGCCGCTCGCGTTGCCTGAGCCCTCATCATCACCTCCTCCGCGGGCCTCCTCCTCGAAGAGCGTCTCATCCGTAGAGTTGCCGCCGCCTATGACGGACGCGACGCAGAATGAGTGGGAACGCAGGAATGCGACATCGATGAAGATCCTCGAAAAGACAACGCCGGAGGCGAAATGATTTGCCTTGCGATTCTTCTGGTTGAGGGGAATCAGCGTCACTTTCAACAGCGTCGCCAAATTTCCCGCGGCGTCGTCAGGGCGCCTCCGGCCACAGTCACTAACGTAGAATTCAAGCCATGTCGAAAACACTTCGCTACGCTCTGCTCGCCAGCACACTCTCATTGAGCATGGTGGCCAGCGCCACCCCGAACCGGTTTCCTACCCTTGAGAAACTTCCAGACAAGGCGCGAGCAGCGGTTGCCACCTTGATGGATTGGCAGAGAACGCTTGAAGATCTCAAGGTCTCCGAGATTGAAGCTCGGTTTGGCAAGCCGTTCAAGACCATCGACGGTGGTATCAATGCCGCAAGCGGCAAGGCAATGCAGTCGATCTTCTATCGGCTTTCCCGGCGGAGTGAACTCCAGATCACGATTCACAAGGGCGAAGTCATCGCCGTTGCCACGATTGTGATGCCCAGCGCCAATGAGGACGATCCGATCGACGACTAGACTGTCCGTGGGATCAGATGCATTTTCTTCGCAGAAAAATAGCGCCGACCGCGCTTCTTGCTGAGCGGCCAAAACCGGGGTCAGGTTTCCTTCCTCTATCCAACCCCAGCCAATGCCGGCCTCGCGTCGGTGACACAGGAGCAACTTCATGTTCAGCCATGTAATGGTCGGTTCCAACGACATCGAGCGCTCACAGCGCTTCTACGACGCGGTGTTGGGAGTACTGGGAGCCGGCAAGCCGCGGCGCAACGACGCGAGTACGGGTCAAAAGCGACTCTTCTACCGCCACGATGGCAATACCTTCTGCGTCAGCGAGCCTATCAACGGCGACGCGGCGACATTTGCGAACGGCGGCACCATCGGCTTCACATGCAGCTCGCCCGAGCAGGTCCAGCAGGTCCATGACACGGCAATTGCGAATGGCGGCACCTCGATCGAGGGCGCGCCAGGCTTGCGTGAAAGTGCCATGGGAGCCCTGCATCTGGCCTATGTGCGTGATCCGGACGGTAACAAGCTCTGCGCGGTCTTTCGTGTTGCGCAATAAATGAGTCGATGTTCATTTCCTAACCAGGCAAGCCGCATGAATCACATGATCAAAAGTCTGCTACTCGGCGCGCTCATCGTCGTTGCTAACGATGATGCTCGCGCTGCATCTGTCCAACCGATCTCGAAAGTATTGCCACAGATGTGCAAAACGCTGCAACAGCAGGGTTGGGTGGCGCCAGAGGACATGCTCCATCCAGGGCACCGCCAGCAGGCTGAAATGAATGTGCCGGGGATCATGTACATGTGTTCGTTGGAA
>JBDSFA010000321.1:0-4668 GCA_039919785.1 Dokdonella sp.
CCGGACCGCGTGGCGCGCGTCAGCTTTATGCAAGGCGACGTGAGCTTTCAGCCGTCGGGTGACGACCAGTGGGCGCAAGCCTCATTGAATCGCCCGCTGAGCACCGGCGACAAGGTCTACACCGACAGCAATTCGCGCGTCGAACTGGAAATCGGCGCCGCCAATATCCGTCTCGACGAGCACACCACGTTCAACCTGCTCAACCTCGCCGACAACGCCGCGCAGATCGAACTCACCGATGGCGTGATGAACCTGCATGTGCGCGGCCTCGGCAATGGCCAAAGCGTGGAAGTCGACACGCCCACGCTTGCCTTCGTCGTGAACCGGCCGGGCAACTACCGCATCGACGTCGCGCCGGAAGGCGGCTCGACCATGGTGACCGTGTTCGACGGCGCCGGCGATGCCTACGGCGAGAACAACGCGAGCTACAGCGTGCGCGCCGGCAATTCCTATCGCTTCAACGATTCCGCGCTGCGCGATTACGAAGTGCTCGATCTGCCGCGGCAGGACGATTTCGACCGCTGGTGCGATTCGCGCAATCGGCGTTATGCGCATTCGGTCTCGAGCGCCTACGTCCCCGAAGACATGATTGGGTATGCCGATCTCGACGACAACGGTTCGTGGAGCGACGTGCCCGAATATGGCCATGTGTGGTATCCGACCACGGTTGCGGCGGACTGGGCTCCGTACCGTTCCGGTCACTGGTCGTGGATCGACCCGTGGGGCTGGACCTGGGTAGACGCGGCCGCGTGGGGCTTTGCGCCGTTCCACTATGGTCGCTGGGCCTATGTCGACGACCGCTGGGGCTGGTGCCCGGGCGAGCGTCGTCGTTGGGGCTCGGTGTATGCGCCAGCGCTTGTTGGATTCGCCGGCGGCAACGGCTGGGGCGTGTCGATCGGTGGCGGTGGCCCGGTCGGCTGGTTTCCGCTCGGCCCGCGTGACGTCTATGTGCCGTGGTACAGCACTTCGCGCGACTACTTCACCAACATCAACGTGCGCAATTCGAGCATCGTCACCAACATCAACATCACCAATGTCTACAACAACTATTCGAGCGGGCGCCCGATCACCAACGTCGACTACGCGTACCGAGGCGATGCGCGCGCAATCACGGCGGTTTCGCGCGAAACCTTCATCGGTTCGCGTGCGGTAGGCGGTGCACGCGTGCAGGTGAACGAGAACCTGCTGCGCAACACGCAGGTCGCCAGTCGCATGAACATCGCACCAACGCGGGCCAGTTTCGTTGCCGCCAGCGCCGAGCGTGGGCGTGCCGCTCCGGCAGCGACGCTCGATCGTCGCGTGGTCGCGCGCACGGCGCCTCCACCCGCTGCGCTGCCGATTGCATCGCGCATGCAGGCGATCGAGCGCAACGGCGCACAACCACTGGCAACGAAGGAATTGCGCCAGGCGGCCACCACTCGCAGCGGCGCGCCAGCGCAGGGCCGCGAGTCCGCCGCACGCGTCCAGGTTCTTGGTCGCGGCACTGCACAACCGCAACCGTTGCCGATGCGCGACGCAGCGACCAAGCGCGCCGACGCAGTCGGCGAACGCGGCGTGCCTTCGCGCGGCGCGCCAGCCATGGGCGATCGTGCGCCCGTGACCTCGCCCAATGGGAGGGCGGTTACGCGCGATCCGGCCATCCGCGGCCAAGCCGGTGCGACCGACCGCAGCGCGCTGCCTTCAGCGCGTTTTGCGCCACACCGCGGCGATCAGGGCAATGCGACGTCGCAGGGAAGTGGCAATGCGGCAACGATGCGCGGCAACCCCGTGCAGTCGGACAAGCGCTCGCAGACGGTGACGCCGGCGGATATGCGGAATCAGCGCAACAATGAAGCTGGCAGGGAAGGTGCCACGCGCACGTTTGAGCGTCCGACACCGCAGACACGGACAACAACTCCGGCTGCGCAAACTGACAATCCTTCTGTGCAACGCGAAACGCGTCAAGCGCCGCAGCAACGCTACACGCAGCCGCAGCAACAACAGCCGCAGGTGCGCGAAGCGCCACAGCGCGAGATGCGTCAGGCCCAGCCGCAGCGGGAAGTGCGTGAAGCGCCGCAGCAGCGCTTTACGCCGCCACCGCAGCAGCAACAGCCGCAGGTGCGCGAAGCGCCGCAGCGCGAAATGCGCCAGGCACAGCCGCAACGGGAAGTGCGCGAAGCACCGCAGCAGCGCTTTACGCCCCCACCGCAGCAGCAACAGCCGCAGGTTCGCGAAGCGCCACAGCGCGAGATGCGCCAGGCGCAGCCACAAGCGCAACCGAAAGCCGAGCCACGTGCGCGGTCAGATGATCGCAGCGGCAAGAAGAAAGACGATGACGACAACGGGCGTCGCTAAAACGGCCCGAGTGAAAGGAGCCTGATTGAACAGACGCCGCGCACCGCGCGGCGTCTTTTTTTATGGCCATGGATGGCCGGTATGTTGGCAATGCAGGAGCAATTGCCGACAGCCATGGATGGCCCGCATGTTGGGTCGGTTGACGCTCCCGACGCCAGCGGACACTTCCCACGTCCCTGTGGGTCGCGATGCGGGAGCGCGCCAGCAATGTCGTCTCTGACCCTCGGGCGTTTAGAATGGCGAAATGAAGATCCTCCTCAACGGCCACGAACGCGAAATCGACGCGCCGGCGACCTTGGCGCACCTGCTCGAACAAGCCGGCTATGGCGCACGTCGCGTCGCGGTTGAGGTCAATCGCGAAATCGTGCCTCGCAGCCGCTATGACCATCGCGCCCTCGCGGCCGGTGACCAGATAGAAATCGTCCACGCGATCGGGGGTGGTTGAACGCGTGCGCGATGCCGCGCGCTTATCGCGCGAACTGGCCCCCTCCGGCAGGATCAGCACGGCGTACGCCTATAAAGCGGACGCGACCCATCTATTCCCAACCATGCTGTGCGCGTCGCGCGCAGTAAAAAATCACCAGCCCCACGAGACCGAATGAACGCCCTTGCCGCAACCCCGCACGATATTGCCTCCGACGCGCTCGTCATCGCCGGCAAGTCCTACCATTCGCGCCTGCTGACCGGCACCGGCAAGTTCCGCGATCTCGACGAAACGCAACGCGCTACCGCAGCCGCGGGCGCCCAGATCGTCACGGTTGCGATACGCCGCACCAACATCGGCCAGAATCCCGGCGAGCCGAACCTGCTCGACGTGTTGCCGCCTGACCGCTACACGATCCTGCCGAACACCGCCGGCTGTTACACGGCTGAGGATGCGATACGCACCTGCCGCCTCGCGCGCGAGCTACTGGACGGCCATACCCTGGTGAAACTTGAGGTACTCGGCGACCAGAAGACCTTGTTCCCGGATGTTGTCGCAACACTCGCGGCGGCCGAGATCCTCGTGAAGGAGGGTTTTGACGTCATGGTGTACACCTCGGATGATCCGATCCTGGCAAAACGCCTTGAGGAGATCGGCTGCGTCGCGGTGATGCCACTGGCTGCGCCAATCGGCTCCGGCCTCGGCATCCAGAACCGCTACAACCTGCTCGAAATCATCGAGAACGCCAAAGTTCCAATCATCGTCGACGCGGGCGTCGGCACCGCATCGGACGCCGCGATCGCGATGGAACTGGGCTGCGATGGCGTCCTCATGAATACAGCAATTGCCGGCGCAAAGGATCCCGTCCTCATGGCGCACGCGATGAAGCTCGCGGTCGAAGCGGGTCGCGCAGCGTTCCGCGCGGGGCGCATTCCGCGCAAACGCTATGCCTCGGCGTCGAGCCCGATTGATGGGACTATCTAATGCGCTCGTCCCTGATCGCGAGAATCAAAAAGCGGGCATCCGTGGCCGCCCTTCTCACGAAAAGCCCGCGGCATGGATAGTCACGGGATCCACGAACGCCACATCCGCAGTTTCGTGCTGCGCCAGGGCCGCTTGACGCCTGCCCAGCAGCGCGCGTTCGAGCAGCACTGGTCACGCTTTGGCCTCGACTATGCAGGAACGCCACGCGACTTCGTCGCCGCATTTGGACGGCGCGCACCGCTGGTTTTCGAGATCGGCTTCGGCAACGGTGGCCAGCTGCTGCATTCGGCGCAGGCCGAATCGACACGCGATTTCATCGGCGTCGAGGTGCATCGACCAGGCGTCGGTCGCCTCATAAACGGACTTGCCGACGCTGGCGTCGCCAACGCACGTTTGTACAACCACGATGCCGTCGAAGTGCTCGCAAACGAGATTGCCACCGACGCGCTCGCCGAGGTGCGAATCTATTTTCCAGACCCCTGGCACAAGAAGCGTCACAACAAGCGACGCCTGATCCAGCCGGATTTCCTCGATCTGCTCGCTTCGCGCGTGATGCCTGGTGGGCGCTTGCATTTGGCGACCGACTGGGCCGACTATGCCGAGCATATGCAAAACGTGCTCGAAGGAGCCGCGGCATGGCGCGCGGACCCACATCACGTCGCTGCGAACGTGCGGCCACCGTGGCGAACCGAGACCCATTTCGAGCGCCGCGGTCTGCGACTTGGTCACGGCGTTTGGGACTTCGTCCATGAACGAATCTGAGCGCGGCTGACGCGTCCGGACCAGAAGAAGAAACCGCCCCCGAATGGATGCCGGCCTGACCCTCACCACCAACATGGCGCTCGTGTTCGCGTTGCTCGCGTTCACCGTGCTGATGCTGGTGCTCGAATGGATCCGTGCCGACCTCATCGCGTTGCTGGTGATCG
>JBDSFA010000378.1:0-7665 GCA_039919785.1 Dokdonella sp.
GTGCTTGCGCCGCCGCCAGCTGGGATTGGGTATGGGTCTGTTCCAGCTGCAGCAGCGCCTGACCGGCAACGACTTGCTCGCCCTCGCGCACGTCGATCGCGACGATGCGTTCGGCGACCGGCGCCGGCAATGTGATGCGGTCGTACTCCAGCGTACCGAGCGCTTGTGGCGGTGTTTTTGTGCACGCCACCAGCAAGACCAGCATCGCCAATGAAATGATGCTTCGAGTCATCTGCGCGCCCTCGTCGTGGCTGCATGAGGCGCAAAGCAGTCGCCCGCCATTTCTGCATCGATGCGACGCGCACATTTGGCGAAACGCCGATTGCGATGGAGTTTGAGAAATTTCATGGTCCACTCTCTCGTTCAATCCACGCCGATACCGCGATCGAGCAGCGCGATCGTGTGCCGGCGCAGGGCTGCAGCATCGATGTCGTCGGCGTCGAAGATGCGGCGCCAGATCGGCGCTCCCGCTGCCGGAAACATCGTCAAACCGATCAGTGAAACCACCAACAGGCGCGGGTCGAGATCGGCGTTGATGCGTCCCTGTCTTTGCGCCATCGCGAAGCGCTGCGCCAGCATCAACGGCAATGCCGGCGCGATCTGGCTCACCAGTAGTTCGCGCAGTGCACCGCCCTCGCACAGCACTTCACGCACCCACAATGACGGCAGCCAAGGATGTTCGGTGACGAGGGCCTCGATGCCACGCACGAAGGCGGCGATCAGCGCGGCAACATCGCCGTCTGTCTGCATCAACGTCTCGCGCAAGCGCGCGAAGGTCGGCAGCAGGCGCTCTGCAATCACCGCCTGCTGCAACTGCGTCTTGTCACCAAAGTAGTAGTGCAGCATCGCCGGCGTCACGCCGGCCTCGGCTGCAATCGCACGCAACGGCGTCGCCGCCATGCCGGCGCGCGCAAAACACACCAATGCCGCATCTAGCAACCGCAGGCGCTGATCGGGACTGTCGGCGAGAGGACGGCCGGGTGAGCGCTTGAGCGGCGCGCGCGGTCGCCGTGCTGCAGCGGGAGTCGATGGATTCTTTGCTCGATTCACGGGTCTATTTAAATGGTTAGTTAATTAAATTGCAAGCGAACCGACCGGCGCCGATCGGCGAGGAATTGTCACCAGCAAATCCCCCGTCTATCTGTGCATCCAGACACTTGCGCCACGCGCCCGACAAGCTCGCACTGCATCCATCCGCGCAGTCGCGTCGTATGTGATCACGAAGCCTGCCAATGGGCAGCGCCAGCGGGTCAGCCGATGAAACCAGTCGCATCAACTTCGAGGAAAGGCAGCCGCGAACAGGCGCCGGCATTTCTCGTGGTCGCTGCGATCGGTGGCCCACGCCTGTTGCGCGACGCACGCAATGGCTGCGTCGAAGGCGTTCGTGGTGAGAATGGCTCACAACAGGTATTCCTACGCACGCGTACGGTGGCAACCGAACGCGCCGATCCCATCAGTTGCGACGAAAATCTGGTCGTCGGTGCCGGCTTCCACACATTCGTGCGCGACCATTGGGAAGCGCTCGGCGGCAGCCCGGCAACGGTCTCGTTCGCCGCTCCAAGCCCGCCCGAAGCAATGCGCTTCTATGTGCATCCTGTCGCCAGCGAAGACGTGGGTGGGTGTTTGGCGCAGCAATTGAGGCTGTCCGTCGCAAGCCGGTATGGCGGTCTGCTGCCGCATATTGACGTTCTTTATGACGCGGTCTCACTGCGCCTGCAGCGCTACGAAGGAATGAGCAACGTGGGTGATGGCAACGCACCCAATGTCGTGGTGCGCATCGAATTTCCGCAGCACGAACGCGACATGAAGGCGACGACGGCGGCTGCCGCAGCGATGCCGCTGACCGGGACCTGCCCCTTGTCATGAACATCCTCCATGCCGATGCCCACAACAAACCGCCGATTGCCTTGACCAAAATCGATCCATCCATCTGCGTCGCCCGTGCTCACCCCGAAGGACATGCCACATGGCCAGCGTCTACCTGTATTTCAATGCGATCCTCTATGCGGTTTTCGCGCTCTGGTGCACGTTCGCACCTGCCCAAACCGCACAGGCCGTCGGCTACGCGGCCCTGTCGCGCTCGGGTGAATCCGAATACCTGGTGGTCTACGGCGGCCTTCAGCTTGGGCTTGCGTTGTTTTTCCTTTATTGCGCGCGAGCTGACGAACAACGCATCGGCCTCATCCTTGCACTGGCGCTCTACGCGCCTATCGTGCTCTACCGTTGTGTCACAGTTGCCCGGCACTGGCCTGTCACGCCAACGACACTCGGCACCGGCGTGCTGGAAATCGCGCTGTTGCTCGGCGCGCTGGCAGCCTGGTGGCGCCTTCGCACGTGAACACGTCTGGTTGCGCGTGGCCGGGAAATTCGTGACTATCCGGCCGACGAGCAAGGACGTGAGTGGCCGCATGAACGATTCGATCGACACGATCCCCCTTCCGCAGGACCCACTGCGCGATCTGCTCGTGGCAGTCGCCGCTGGTGACTCCGCTGCCTTCGAGAACCTCTACCGCTCGACCTCCTCGAAACTGTTCGGTATCTGCCTGCGCGTGGTCAAACAGCGCAGCGATGCCGAAGACGTGTTGCAGGATGTCTATGCGACGATCTGGCGCAAGGCGAATCAATACGACGCTGCGCGGGCGAGCGCAATGACCTGGCTTGCGATGATGGCGCGCAACAAGGCCATCGATCGCGTGCGCGCCAGTGGCGTCGAACGCCATTCCGCGCCGCTGGATCTGGCTGAGGAAATACACGACCACAGTCCGGGTGCGCAGTCCATCGCGGAAACCAGCGATGAGAACAAACGCCTGAACGCGTGTCTGGACGAACTCGAAGTGCAACGTCGCAACCTGATCCGGGTCGCCTTCTTCGAAGGCGCGACGTATGAGGAACTTGCCGAGCGCAGCGGTTCGCCGTTGGGCACCGTCAAGAGCTGGATCCGACGTGGGCTGCTGCGACTCAAGGCGTGCCTCGAACGATGAACACGACCGCCGACAACATGGGAACCGACGCGCCCGAACGCGGCGACCTCGCCGCCGAATACGTGCTGGGCGTGCTCGACGCCGCCGGACGACGAACCGCCTTGCAACGCATGGCGCGCGAACCTGCCTTTGCCTACGATGTCGCCGCGTGGGAATCGCGACTGACCTCATTGATCGAAGAAATAGCGCCGGTGCCGCCACCGTTTGCGCTGTGGCCGCGGATACTTTCTGCGGTCGGCCTGCCTGCCGATGATCGCGCGCGCACGAGCAGCCGTCGCGACGAAGCACGACCTTCGTTGTGGCAGAGTGCCGCGCTGTGGCGCTGGCTCACGGCCGGCGGATTTGCCGCAGCCGCTGCGAGTATCGCCATGCTGCTGCTCACCCCACAGGTCATTCCACCGCCTTCCCTGCCCACAAACGCCCCAATGGTGGCGAAAATGGTGCAGGAAGATGGCAAGTCGCTCTACCTCGCAACGGTGGATGCGCGTCTTGGCACGCTGGTGGTGCAGCCAACAACCGTGGATATCCCGGCGGGTCGCGTTGCCGAGCTTTGGCTGATTCCGCCGGGGGACATACCGCATTCACTCGGTCTTCTTGATTCGACCAAGGCAAATTCCGTAGTCGTACCGAAAAATCTGATTGCCGCGCTGGGTCCGCATGCGATTTTCGCAGTCACGGTCGAACCGCCCGGAGGCGGCCCCGGCGGCAAGGCCAGCGGACCGATCATCGCAAAAGGCGAAATCTCGCTGCTCTGACGCAGCTCCGGCCTCCGCCCTCCGTCCGGCTTCGCGGGAAGCCGGAAAGACCTTGGTTGGCCGCCTCGCAGAGCTCTGCGCTGGAACTGCGGACCACCCCGCGAATACCGGGGTCCTACGCTGCATCCAAACCCGCTGCCGCGACGTACTTCAGTCCGACTACCCCTGTGGAAATCGAACGATGGCGTCCCAACCGGTCCATGAAGCCAGCGCGCAGCTTGCGTTCGCCGCGGCTTCACGCCTGCATCGGGTCTCCGCGACGCTGAAGCGGTGGTTCGATACCGACGCCGCGGTCGAACTCGACGAACGCGCCGATCGCATCGACTGGCTGCGCACACTGCCGTTCATCGGCATGCACCTCGCCTGCATCGGCGTGCTCTTCGTTGGCGTTTCGCGTTTCGCCATTGCAACCGCGGTCGCGCTGTATGCGATCCGCATGTTCGCGCTGACCGGCTTCTACCACCGCTACTTTGCACACAAGACGTTTCTCGCATCGCGCGGCGTTCAGTTCGTATTTGCACTCATCGGCGCCGCCTGCGTGCAGCGCGGACCCTTGTGGTGGGCCGCGCACCATCGCAATCACCATCGCCATGCCGATACCGAACGCGATCTGCACTCACCACGCCACGGTTTCCTGTGGAGCCACATGGGCTGGTTTCTTACGCGCCGCGCATTCCGCACGGATCTTTCAACCGTAAAGGACTTCGCACGCTTCCCGGAACTGCGCGTGCTCGATCGCTTCGACATCCTCGTGCCGGCGCTCCTCGCTGTCGTCCTGTACGCTTTCGGTGCATGGCTCGCCGTTGCATACCCTGCCCTGCATACGAACGGGCCGCAGTTGCTGATCTGGGGTTTCTTCGTTTCCACCATCGTGCTGTTCCACGCCACCGTAACGATCAATTCGCTCGCCCATCGCTTCGGCCGGCGCCGCTACGAGACACGCGACAACAGTCGTAACAACTGGCTGCTCGCGCTGATCACGTTCGGCGAGGGCTGGCACAACAATCATCACTTTTTCCCCGGCGCAGCGCGTCAGGGGTTTCGCTGGTGGGAGATCGATCTCACCTGGTACATCCTGCGCGCACTCGCACTGCTCGGGGTCGTGCGCGACTTGAAGCCTGTGCCCGCCTGGGTGCTGGCGCGCGCGGAGCATTGATCCGATGCGCATCGCGGTCATCGGTTCGGGCATTGCAGGTCTCGCATCGGCATGGCTGCTGTCGCGCGTGCACGATGTGGTGCTCTTCGAGGCAGCCGATTATCTCGGCGGTCACACGCATACGCATGATGTCGTCGTCGACGGCCGCACCTTTGCCGTCGACACCGGCTTCATCGTGTTCAACCCGGACCACTATCCCCTGCTGACGCGCCTGTTCGCGGAACTTGGCGTGCCGACGCGCGCAACTGCGATGAGCTTCTCGGTGCAGGACGAAGCGAGCGGCATCGAATACAACGCCGGCAGTCTGGGCGGCCTCTTCTGCCAGCGCAGCAACCTGCTGCGGCCCTCATTTCTTCGCATGGTTGCCGACATCCTGCGCTTCTATCGCGAGACGCCCGCGCTGCTCGACGACGAGCAAGACCAACGTTTGCTCGGTGAATACCTGAAGCAGAATCGCTACTCGGATGCATTCCGGGATTTGCACATCGTGCCGATGGCGTCCGCGCTGTGGTCATCCTCCGCAACGCAGATTCTCGACTTCCCGATCCGGCATCTGGTGCGCTTCATGGACAACCACCAGATGCTGCAGGTCAGCGACCGCCCGCAGTGGCGCGTGGTCGACGGCGGTTCTCGCAGCTATGTCCGCGCACTGCATGCGAAGTGGCGCGTCGAGGAACGCCTGTTGTGTCCCGTCAGCGGCGTTACCCGCGCCAACGGCAAGGTTCAGATTTCGAGCCGGCACGGCAACGAGGAATTCGATCAGGTCGTATTCGCCTGTCACAGCGATCAGGCGCTTGCGCTGCTCGCCGATCCCACCGACGACGAGCACGCGATCCTCGGTGCGATGACCTATCAATGCAACGACGTCGTCCTGCACACAGACGCGCGGCTGCTGCCACGCAACCGCAAGGCCTGGGCCGCATGGAACGCATACGTCCCGAGCGGAATCGACACCGATTGCACGGTCAGCTACTGCATGAACATCCTGCAGTCGATCAATGCGCCGCGACCGCTCATCGTCACGCTCAATCGCAGCGCCGACATCGACCTGTCAACGGTCCTCTGGCGCGGGAACTACGACCATCCCTTGCAGACGCACGCTTCGGCGAGCGCGCAGACGCGAAAAGCGGAAATCCAGGGCCGCAAAGCCACCTGGTTCGCCGGCGCTTACTGGGGCTATGCTTTTCACGAAGACGGCATCCGCAGCGGCGTCGACGTTGCGCGTGGATTGGGAGTGACGTGGTCATGAGCGCCCAGATCAAGGCCGCTACATCGATGCGCGAAGCAGAAGCCGCGCAGGAACGGGAAGCATTGCGGCAAGCCCCTAGCGACATTCTTGCCGATGCGGCATCGATGCGGTGGCCAGACACGTTCGGTGGGCGCGCGGGCAGCAAGCCTCTCGCGAGCGCGATCTACGAAGGCTGGGTGCGGCACCGCCGCTATGCACCGCATGCCCACGCATTCAGCTACCGCATGTACATGCTGTACATCGACCTTGCCGAACTCGATCAGTTGTTCGACCCGCGCTGGTTGTGGTCGCAACGCCGACGCAACGTGGCCGAATTCCGACGCAGCGACTATTTCGGCGAGTCAGCTCAGTCAATCGATGAGGCTGTGCGCGATCGCGTAGCGCGTGATACCGGACAGCGGCCGCGCGGACCCATTCGCATGCTGACGCACCTGCGCTACTTCGGCCTCGCCTTCAACCCGGTCAGTTTCTACTACTGCTACGCCCAAGACGGTATCACCCTCGAAACGATTCTTGCCGAGATCACCAATACACCATGGAAGGAGCGCCATGCCTACGTGCTGGCCGTCGACATGGCGAGCCGCAAGGGACGCTCCTTGCGCTGGGATTTCAGCAAGGCCTTCCACGTTTCACCGTTCGTGCCGATGCAGCGCGACTATGCCTGGCGTTTCAGCGTACCCGGCGAAAACCTTTGCGTGCACATGGACGTGGTCGATCACACGATCGAAGGTCGCCCGCGCGAACTCGACGCGACCCTCGTCTTGAAGCGCCATGAATTCTCCGGCGCGAATCTCGCACGCGTACTTTTCCGCTACCCCTTCATGACCGCCAAGGTGATCGCAGCAATCCACTGGCAAGCGCTGCGCATCTACCTGCGCGGCAATCCCTTTCACGATCATCCGAACACCCAGGAGCACGACCGATGAGCTTCGATACCCTGCTCGCCTCTGCGCCGGCAAGCGCCTTGCGCGAACCTTCAATGGTCGAGCGCATCACCCGCCATCGTCTGCAGACGTCACTCGAAGAGCTGCGCGAATGCCGTCTCGTGGTCGAGGAGAATGCGGGCACCCGCACCTTCGGCCTGCCGGCGCAAACGCCGCAGGACACGCTGCATGCGCGCGTGCGCGTGCACGACCCGGCCTTTTACCGCATGACGGCATTGAACGGCAGCGTCGGTGCAGGCGAGGCGTTCATGGATGGATTGTGGGATTGCGACAACCTGGTCTCGCTCATACGCATCCTCGTGCGCAATCGCGATCACCTCGATGCGATGGAAACCGGCCTGGCGCGACTGGGCGGCAGCGCGATGAAGGTGCTGCATGCATTGTCGCGCAATACGCGCAGCGGCAGCCGTCGCAACATCGCTGCGCACTACGACCTCGGCAACGATTTGTTCAAGCTGTTCCTCGATGAAAACATGATGTATTCGTCGGCGCTGTACGAGAGCGAACACGACTCTCTCGATGTCGCATCGACACGCAAGCTTGACCGCATCTGCCGCAAGCTCGCGCTCACGCCGAATGA